>JBJECR010000057.1:0-54958 GCA_051871275.1 Muribaculaceae bacterium
AAGCATAGTGTCAAGGTAAGACTGGAGTATTTTTACTTTGTCTGTCTCTCTTTCTGTCAGCACCACTTGCGGAAAGCCTCCCTCCCTACAGTATTTTTTGAAAGCATTTGCTATTATGGCGGCTCCTTGTTCGGAATATGCGTCTTCTTGGATTCCTTTGAATGTGAGATACTCCTTGAAATTCAGCGGAAAAGCACGGTATTCATCAGGCCAGCCTCGCAATGCGGATGCCATTTCGTCAGACAGCATTTTTGCTGTGCTACCCGTGATATAGATATTTTTGCAGTAGTTTTTATATACTCTCAGTACAAATAGTTCCCATCCTGTAACCAGTTGTATCTCATCAAAAAACATATATACACTGCTCAGTGGCTGCTCCGGGTATAATTCGCGATAAGCTTGGAGTATTTCGTCAAGGTTTTCATGGCTGATACTCATAAAACGTTCATCATCAAATCCTATGTATAGAATTTGTTCCCGTTTTACGCCACGTTCTATCAACTTGTTTATTACCAAACCGAGCATAGACGATTTTCCGCATCTTCTTACTCCTGTGACTGTTACTATCCTTTTGTTGTCTATGGGCAGCTCCAGTTCTCTCTGAGTAAGGTTAAACGGCAATTCCCTCTGGTGAAGACGTATTATTGATTGAAAAACCGATTTTAGTTCCATAATCTTTTGATTTTACCCTGCAAATATACAAACTTTCCTTTTGATAAGGAAATTTTTGGGCAAATATTTCCTTTCCAAAAGGAAACTTTGTTATGTTTCTTTCCTTTTTAAGAGGGAAGTGTGGTATTAATCTTCCTGTTCATAATAGTATGAATAGTCAATACCTTTCATGAATAATTCTCGGCTATCGGTTTCGTATGTAATTGCACTATGCAGTAACTGTTTAATACGTGAGGAGTCGGCAACGCTCAGCGTCATAGCTTCCAGATAATCGTATTTGCCAATTCTGCTCCAATCTATGCAACAATTGTGGCGAACTTTGAGCATTAGGTCAAGCCAAATGCGTGTGCTACGCCCATTACCTTCCATGAAAGGATGTGCTACGTTCATCTCCACATATTTGTCTATTACCTCATCAATGGTAGTCTCGGGCATACGCTCTATCAACTCCAATTGCTGTGGCAGATATTGGGCAAGGCAGAATGTGAATCCTGCCTTTGAGATGGTCTTGGTGCGTATCTGTCCGGCAAAGTCGTATAGTCCTCCGAAAATATAAGCATGTATCTGCTGCAAAGCCTTTATGGTTCCTTCACTGAATGAATCAAGCATATTGCTCTCGTATAGAGTATAAGCTTTTCGTTTGCTTTGACCGTCAAGCGTATTGTTGCTATAGGTTAGCCAATCAAGAAACTCGTTGGCACGGTTGTTGGGATAGTGCTTGACTAATATTTGAACTCCATTGTCATCCATCACATCTGCAACACGCTTCTTGCCGTCCGGTCCAACTAATTTGAACCTGTGAGTGTCACTCACGGGTTGAATCCCCTGTGCGGCAAGTTTCTTTTTCAACCATCGCCAATAGTTCCCTGCTTTTGCATAGTCGGACTCGTTATTTATAGCACGAACAATATCTGTCGCAGAGTAGTACCATCTGCCGGTTTCGTCGCACCACACGGCACGAATCTCTTTATTGTTGTAGAATCGTATAGATATTTTGCTCATTTGCTATTATAATGTTTCAGAGTTCAATGCTTTGTGTTGCAAAAGTACGAAAAATTTAATACATAGTCAATAAAACTACTTTGCAAGTTTTTTGCCTAAATGGTGAGCAATTTTCAGGCTCTTAAACAGTCTGCTACAAATTTACGTTCCTCAACGCGAAAAGTCCCTCATAAAAATGTATTATTATAGCGAAAAGTCCCTCATAAAAATGTGCTACTATGGGCAAAAGTCCCTCATAAAAATGTAAAAATATTTGGTAATTTGCTGATAATTACCTACTTTTGCATAAAAGTAAAATTTCAAACAAAAATATGGAAAGAGAGATAATGAAAGACCTCCTGAAATGGAGAGAAAGAGAAGACAGAAAACCACTCATTCTGCTTGGTGCACGCCAGGTGGGAAAAACTTATATTCTCAAAGAATTCGGGAAAAGATATTACGATAATGTAGCCTACATAAACTGTGATGATAACGAACTTGTAAAAGATATTTTTATGCCGGATTACGACATAAAAAGAATACTCTTGTCAATAGGTTCCATCACGGGAGTATATATAAAACCCGGCAAAACACTGATTATACTTGATGAAATACAAGAACTGAAAAGAGGACTGAACGCACTGAAATATTTCTGCGAAAATGCACCGGAATACCATTTGGCTGTGGCAGGCTCACTCTTAGGGATTGCACTTCATCAGGGAGAATCTTACCCGGTGGGAAAGGTAAACACTTTGGAGATTCACCCTATGAGCTTTGAAGAATTTCTTGCTGCAAAAGGAAAGACGCAAATGTGCGAAATGCTCCGGAGCAAACAGTGGAGCGTGCTGGAAAGTACAAAAAGCCTTTATATTCAGTCTCTTAGAGAGTATTACTTTACAGGAGGAATGCCGGAGGCTGTAAAGAAATTTATTGAAACGAACGATGCCGTGCAAGTGAGAGAAATACAAAAAGAAATACTTTTTGCTTACGATAAAGACATCTCCAAGCATGCTCCCGTAAATGAGGCGGTGAGAATAAATCAGGTTTGGAAATCCATTCCTGCACAGTTAGCGAAAGAAAACCGCAAATTTATCTATGGAGCGGTTAGGCAAGGCGGAAGAGCAAAAGACTTTGAGATTGCCATTCAGTGGCTTCTTGATGCAGGTTTGGTGTATAAAGTGGAACGTGTCAGTAAACCTGCTATGCCTCTCGGCAGTTATGCGGATTTTACATCTTTCAAATTGTTCCTTTTGGACTGCGGATTATTGGGAGCTATGAACAATACTCCTCCCGCTTTATTGCTCACCACAAACTCCATGGCTGAAAGTAAGGGTGTCTTTACGGAAAACTTTGTGTGCTCGCAGCTTCACAATTGCCGTGATCTCTTTATATACTATTATAGCAAGGATAGTAGCACGCAGGAAGTGGATTTTGTAGTGCAGCATGACATGGATATCATTGCCATTGAAGTGAAAGCGGAAGAAAATTTGCAGTCTAAATCCCTAAAAGCTTTTCATAGCGAAAATCCGGGCGTAAAGTGTCTCCGCACCTCAATGGCAAGCTATCGCAAAGAAGAATGGCTTGAAAACGTCCCTCTTTATGCTATTCAGAGTTATTGGTAAAAACAGTTAATTTGAATGATTTTGAAAACCAAGTGGAAAATGCCGGTTTCAATAAATTTAATACACATTATTATATATGTTTCAAAAATTTTGCATACATTTGCCGAAAATTTCTGAACAAATATTGAGTGCTGTTGTACTTAATATATAATATATATTAAAGGTAAAAAATGTCGAAAAATCTTGTAATCGTAGAGTCTCCGGCAAAGGCAAAGACAATAGAAAAATTTCTTGGTAAAGAATACAAAGTGCTTTCAAGTTACGGTCATATTCGAGATTTGAAATCAAAAAGTTTCAGTATTGACATCAAACAGGATTTTGCTCCGATTTATGAAATCCCTGCAGATAAGAAGGAAATCGTGAGCAATCTGAAGAGTGAGGCGGCTAAAGCGGATATCGTATGGCTTGCTTCCGATGAGGACCGTGAAGGAGAGGCTATTGCCTGGCATCTTTTCGAGGTGCTGAAACTCAATCCGGAAAAAACACGCAGAATAGTGTTTCACGAAATCACCAAAACCGCTATCGTTGATGCTATAAAACACCCCCGTGAGATAGACCTCTCGCTTGTTGACGCTCAGCAGGCAAGACGTGTATTGGATCGAATTGTGGGTTTTGAACTTTCTCCGGTGCTATGGAAGAAAATCAAACCGTCACTGTCTGCGGGTAGGGTGCAGTCTGTGGCAGTACGCCTTATTGTGGAACGTGAAAATGAGATTAAAGCATTCACTCCGGAAGAATATTTCCGCATCACTGGTGACTTCTCTACCAAGGCAGGTGTGGTTTTCAAAGCAGAGCTAAACAAGCGTATGGCGGACCGCAACCAGGCATTACAGTTCGTAAAAGACTGTGTTGGTGCGGAATACACTATCTCAGACGTGAGTGTGAAACCGATTACTAAATCTCCGGCACCGCCATTCACCACTTCCACGCTCCAGCAGGAAGCATCTCGCAAGCTCGGTTTCTCCGTTTCGCAAACTATGATGATGGCTCAGCGACTTTACGAGCAAGGTTTCATCACATATATGCGTACGGACTCCGTGAACCTTTCTTCGCTTGCCATAAACACCATTTCGCAAGAGATTAAGACGAATATGGGCGAAAAATTCCTTAAAGTTCGCAAATATCATACTTCTTCCAAGGGTGCACAGGAAGCTCACGAAGCTATCCGTCCTACATATATCTCAAACCGCACTATTGAAGGCACTCCGCAGGAAAAACGCCTCTACGAGTTGATTTGGAAACGTACTCTCGCTTCACAAATGGCAGATGCGGAATTGCTTAAAACAACGGTTGACATTGACGTGTCCGGTCGCAACGAACATTTTGTGGCAACGAGCGAACTTATCAAGTTTGACGGTTTCCTCAGAGTTTACATTGAAAGCCATGACGATGAGGCTGACGATGAGGCAAGCCGCAGTACAAATCTCTCTTCTGCAGATATCAAGCCCGGTGAGAGCCTCAGTGCAGACGGAATTACAGCCATGCAGCGTTTCACGCAGCAACCACCGCGTTATTCAGAGGCTTCGCTCGTGAAAAAAATGGAAGAACTTGGAATTGGACGTCCTTCCACTTACGCTCCTACAATTTCCACTATCCAGCAACGCAAATACGTGGAAAAGAGTGAAAAAGAAGTGGCAAAACGTGATTTTACCATAATCTCACTCGTTAAAGATAAAGTATCAGAAAAAAAATCCACGGAAACAATCACCACGGAAAAAGGACGACTTATGCCTACGGATACAGGTGTGGTGGTAAACAACTTCCTCACGGAATATTTCCCGGACATTTTGGACTATAATTTCACTGCAAAAGTGGAGCAGGATTTCGATGTTATCGCACAGGGAAAACAAAACTGGACGGAAAGCATCCGCAGTTTTTACGATTTGTTCCACCCTGCCGTGGATTCCGCTATGAGTATGCATCTGGAGCATAAAGTGGGAGAAAGAGTGCTTGGTAAAGACCCCAAAACAGGCAAGCAAGTATCTGTGAAAATCGGTCGTTTCGGTCCTGTGGTTCAGCTTGGTGAGGCAGACGATGTGGAAAAGCCGCAATTCGCTTCACTGCAGAAAGACCAGTCCGTTTCCACTCTCACGCTCGAGCAGGCACTGAAACTTTTCGAGTACCCGAAAACTATCGGTACTTACGAGGGTGCGGAAATTACTGTAGCTGTTGGTCGTTTTGGTCCATACGTGAAGCACGATGGCAAATATGTGTCTATCCCCAAAAGTATTTCTCCTGCACAAATCACTGCAGAACAGGCTATTGAACTTATAAACGAGAAACGCTCCGCAGAAAGCAACAAGATTGTGAAGGCTTTTGACGAAGACGATAAACTCCGTCTTCTGAACGGCAGATACGGCATCTATATCGTTTATGACGGTGTGAACTACAAGATTCCAAAAACTTATTCGGAACCTGAGAAAATGACTTTTGAACAGTGTATGGAAGTGGTTAATTCTCAGAAAGATAAGCCGGCTAAAGTTAAGGCTGCCAAAGCTGCAAAAGGCAGAGCTAAAAGTAAATAATGAATCAATTAGCTTATGGCAAAACAATTAAGGAATAAGCCCGGCTCCGAGCGTGCACCCTTCCGCCCGGACATCATTGAAAACTATGACGTTACGGAAGAAGGCAAGCTTCTGGAATTTATGATAGCGGCTATGCCTCAGCGTAAAAGGACTAATATCAAGGAGTTGCTGAAGCATAACCAGGTGATGGTGAATGAAACTGTCACCACAAAATTCGACTATGAAGTGGCTCCGGGCGACAAGGTGAAAATAAATCTCACCAGGGCGTTCCCCGTGTTCTATCACCGCCGAATGTCTATCGTTTATGAAGATGATGACGTGATAGTGATAAACAAGGGCTACGGACTTTTGTCCATGGGTACGGATAACTATAAAGAAGAAACGGCATACACCATTCTGCGTGACTACCTCAAGTGGAAAAGTCCTGCAAACAAGCTCTTTATAGTTCATCGTTTGGATCGTGATACTTCCGGGCTGATGCTCTTTGCAAAAAATATAGAGGCAAAGGAAGCACTCCAGCATAACTGGAACAATATGGTGCTTGAACGCAAATACCTTGCTGTGGTGGAGGGAAATGTGAAAGACGATGAAGGCACTATCCGCTCATACCTTGCGGAAAACAGTCAGTTCGAAGTTTATAGCACGAATAATCCGGAGGAAGGACAACTCGCTGTTACACGATATAAAGTGATGAAACGCAGCAGAAAAGGCTACACTCTCTTGGAGGTGTCGCTTGACACGGGTAGAAAAAACCAGATTCGTGTTCACATGAAAGATTTGGGTAATCCCATCTCCGGTGACCGCAAATACGGTGCTCACGTCAGCCCTATACACCGCCTGGCACTCCATGCTGCCACTCTGCGTTTCGTTCACCCTGTCACTCGACGTGATATGAGGTTTGAAACGCCCGTGCCGCCACTTTTCTCCTCCTTGGTGAAATAGTAAAACACTAAACAAAATGAAACCTATCAAGAAAATACTGATAACACTGCTGCTGACATCCTCGGCAGCAAACATTTTTGCACAGCCGCAAACTACGGCGGAAAGCTTTTATTCTCGCGGTGTGCAGATGTATGAAGATAAAAATTTTGCAGGGTGTATAGATATGATGACCACTGCAAAAAGATATGGAATGACAGATGAGGAAAAAGCGGACCTCTACATCGCACTTTCTCATAAAGACCGTGCAGATGAGGCTGTTGCGTTCCTTGACAAATACCCCACATCGCAATATCGCCACATTGTTTTGTGCCATATTGCGGATTTTTACCTCGGTGAGGAAAATAATGCTCTAACGGCACTGAAATATTACGATTCCGCTTCTATAGAGGCACTTAACGATTTCCTTGCAGGTGATGTTTCGCTGCATAAAGGTGTGGCACAGTCTCAGGAACGCTATTGGGACAAGGCTAAGGCAATGTTTTCTTCCTTGCTCGGCACTCGACATAATAATGAGGCGAATTTTTACCTTGGCTACATCGCTTTTTGCCAACGTGACCTGAAAAGTGCAGCAAAATATTTTGAAACCGTGAATCCGGGACAGACACGCCCCACAAAGGATCGTGACTGCTTCCTTTCTCAAATTTATTATTTGCAGAAAAATTTTGCAAAAGCATCTCAGACAAGTTCCAAAGTCTTAAAAACATCTTCTTCGGAGGAGGCGTACTATGCTGAAATGCTGAGAGTTAATGGTGAATCCGCCTATAATCTCGGTCAACATCAAGTGGCAGTGGAAACACTAAGAAAATACGAAAGCATTGTTTCTGAAGCACCAATTTCCACAAAATACATTCTTGGCGAAGATGCTTATATCAGCGGCGACTATCCTGCTGCTATCAAGTACCTTACACCTGTGGTGAAAGACGACAGCGAGATGGGTCAGGCGGCAAGTTTACTCCTCGGTCAGGCTTATATTCACTCCGGCAAGCACGATTCCGCACTCATTGCCCTCCGCAAGGCATATGAAATGACCTTTAATGAAGGACTGCGTGAAACGGCTCTTTACAACTATGGAGTGGCAAAAATGAAGGGCGGAAAAATGCCTTTCGGTAATTCCGTTGCCACCTTTGAAAAATTCCTTAAAGAATATCCAAATTCTCGTTATTCTCCTGAGGTTCAGCAATATATCATTCAGGGATACATCTCGGACAATAATTATGAAGCTGCACTAAGCAGTATAAACGCACTCTCTTCACCAACGGAAGAAACTATGAAAGCAAAGCAACTGATACTTTACACTCTCGGTTGCCGTGCTCTTAATTCACCCGTAAGTGACTCTGCTACACTGAATTATGCCGTAGGAAAACTCCGTGAGGCTAAAACGCTTTCGCAGTATGGCAAGGAGATTGCCACGGAATGTGACCTCTGGATTGGTGAGGCTCTTTATCGTCAGGGTAATTATGACCAGGCTATAAAAAGTTACAAATCATACATTGCAAGTGCTTCTAAAACAGCGTCAAACCGCATAACAGCGTATTACGACCTCGGTTACGCTCAGTTTGGCAAAAAAGATTTCACTGCGGCTTATTCTTCGTTTGGCACTTATATCGCCGGCAATTCAGTAGATGCAGTTCACAAGGCAGATGCCATAAACCGTATGGGTGACTGCCTTTACTATAAATCCGAGTTTGAAAATGCCGCCAAAATGTATGACAGGGCTTTTGATACAAACCCTGCCGCAGGTGACTATGCTCTTTTCCAAAAGGCTGTGATGAAAGGACTTCGCCGTCAACACACGGAGAAAATTGCAGGCTTGGAAGATATGATGAACCGTTTCCCTAATTCCGGTCTTTATCCTTCCGCTTTGCTGGAAATGGCTGAGGCATATCAGGAAATAGGTAAGACAGACAAAACTATTGAAACATACAATACTCTCGTTCGCAAATACCCGGACACCGCACAGGGCAGACAGGGTTTGCTGCTGCTTGCTATCACATACCTGAACGGAGGTAACCGTGACAATGCCGTGGCTACATACAAAAAACTCATCTCACAGTACCCCACCAGTGAGGAGGCAAAAGTGGCTACGGACGATTTGAAACGAATATATACGGAAGAATCCGCAATTTCCGAGTTTTTCGCTTTTCTCCGAACTGTTGAAAATGCTCCGAGCATAGACCGTGACGAAATGGAACGTCTCACATTTGTTTCTGCGGAGAATCTCTATAAGAAAAACGGTGATATCGGTCAGATTCTCGCTTATCTGAAAGATTATCCTACAGGCGAATATGCTGCTCAGGCACTTATGTATCAGACAGAGGATTTTGCACGAAAGGGTGATGATGTTGCTGCAAAAAAGACGGCACAAAAAATCATCACGGATTTCCCGCACTCTGCTGTTGCGGAGGACGCATATATTGCTCTTGCCACGGCACAAACAGACCTGGGTATGTCTGTTGAAGCACTGGAAACCTATCGCAATCTTGAAAAACGTGCTTCCGGCAGTGTTGTTCTGAACACGGCTCGCTTGGGTATTCTCCGCACTGCTCGTGACTTGGGTTATGCGGAGGTGATGCTGGAGGCGGCAGACAATCTTTTGGCATCATCTACCGTTGGTGCAAACAGCCGAGAGGAAGTCCTTTTTGCAAAAGGCGTTGCACTGGAGCAACTTGGCAGGGGCGATGAGGCTGTGGAATGTTGGACAGAACTGTCTGCGGATTTGAGCCGCATTTACGGTACAAAGGCTGCATTTTATCTCTCGCAGTACTATTATAATGCAGACAATATGTCTCAGGCAAGGCTTTTTGCCGAAAAAATTATTGATGAAAATCCGCCGCATCAGTATTGGGTTGCCAGAACGTTTATTCTCTTGAGCGACATAAATCGCCGTGAGGGCAACGCTTTTGAGGCTGACGAATACCTGAAGTTGCTCCGTGATAACTATCCCGGCAGCGAACCGGACATTTTCACTATGATTGAGGACAGACTTAACGGTCATAATTTTGAGTAAGTTATGAAAAATATAGCATTTTTCCTGTCGCTACTTGCTTTCACAGCAGGGGCACAGGGACTTAATAAAGAAATCACTATTGAAAAAGAAATAGTTCCGGAACTCCGTGCGGCTACTCGCCTCGACGTTTCGCACAGCATTGTGGCTCCGCAATTCCGTTCGCAGCAACTTTCTATCAGTGAGCGTGATATGGGCGTGAATACCAATCCTGATGCATCGCCGCTCGTACCTGTTTACGATATGGAAACGAGCGAACTGAATAGGGGATACCTCCGTCTGGGCTATCTGCCTGAATATAACGCAAATGTGGCTGCCGGGTATAAATTTTTGAAGAATGAAAAAACTTCTTTGGGTGCTTTCCTTAATTATTCC
This sequence comes from Muribaculaceae bacterium, assembly GCA_051871275.1. Taxonomy (GTDB): domain Bacteria; phylum Bacteroidota; class Bacteroidia; order Bacteroidales; family Muribaculaceae; genus CAJUPY01. Next base: position 10,122 of record JBJECR010000057.1, read on the forward strand.
GGAGTTATTTACGATATGGATAAGGTTGAGCCTGAAGATGGTAAGGTGAAAGACCATAATTTTGACATAGCACTGAATTTAAGTCATAAATTCTCAGCTACGTCAACTCTTAAATTAAACGCCGACTTTGGTGCGGCTTACACCAAATACGGCCTTGATATTTGGGCGGGTGAGGTACCGCCGCTTACTTTGCTTTATAAAGGTGGCAACACTCGTTTTGGCTTTGATTCCGAATATACAGGCATTTACGGTGATGTGAACTATTACATTGTCGGCAAAGCGGGCTATTTCAAGAATAAACTTGACGATGAGGCTATGCCGTTCAGCATGGATATTCCTGAGGACTATGAACTCAAAGGCACTGCGGAAACTTCTTTCGGCATTGCAGCCGGAGTGAACAACGGAAATATCGGACTTGACATCAGTGCAGACTTCCTGAATTACAATCAGTTTAACGGCTACTCCGGTTCTAATCCGGGTAGAAACTCATGGTGGTTCGTTCCTCGTGACGGCAAAACCACGGGAATTGTCACTGCACGGCCTTTTTACAGTTATCGCAGCGGTATTTTATCCGCACTCATTGGCGTAAAGGCTGAATACAGTGTAAATTCCGGCGATAAATTTCACATTGCACCGGATGTCCGCGTAAATGCGCAGGTCTGCAAGGCTTTCTCGCTGTTTGCAAACGTGACAGGCGGGGTGTTTCAAAATTCTTTGAAATCTCTTTATAATCTGAATCACTACACAAATCCCGCTCTTGCTTACGAAAACTCTGAAACTACTGTTGATGCAAACGCAGGTTTCGTGGCAGGACCGTTTAAGGGCTGCTATTTGAAGGTTTATGGCGGATACACATCAAACGATGACTATTATGTGCTCGCAAATTATGGCAAAACAGACTTTTTTGCTCCTGCGAATATAGACAAATGGTATGCCGGAGCAGAGGTACATCTTTCTTACCGTAACATCCTGGATTTCAATGCCAAATATGCCGTTAATCCGGCTGAATATCGCCACGAACGTGCCACGGGACTTGCGGAACTTTTGCTCACTGTCCGCCCGATAGAAAAACTTACGCTCGGAGCCGGTTGGGACTATGTTATCGGTCGTAAATATTATTACTGTTCACCCGATGGAACGCTTGATAATCAGATTATTGACTATGTTGATAAAAGCTTGGGCAATTACAGCAGCGTGAACGTCACCGCTTCATATTCTTTTACAAAAAATATTTCCGCTTTCGTGAATTTGCGTAATCTCACCGGTCATCAGAGCCTTGTTTCGCCATATCTTTGGTCACAAAAACTCTCGGGACTTGTGGGTGTGAGTGTAAAATTTTAATTGATAGATACTTATGGCAATAATTGAATATTTCCGTCGTCGTCCGGCACTGGTACTGCTCGTTTTGCTGACAGTTACTTTTATTCCGTTTTTGGGCGAGACGCTTTTTAATACTAAAGGAGAGCCGCGTGAGGCTATTGTGGCTGTTTCCATGTTTCAGCAGGGCGATTTTATTCTGCCTGTGAGCAATGGAGGTGATATACCGTACAAGCCACCAATGTTGGCATGGTGCATAGCCCTTGTCTCTTTCCTTACCGGTGGCGAGGTGACGGAGTTTACGTCACGCGTGCCATCAGCTGTGGCAGTGATAGTTATGACCTTTGTGGTGTATCTCATTGCACGTCGCTACACATCGCAGAGCAAGGCTATGATGTCTGCCCTTATTTCCGTTACGGCGTTTGAGGTTTTCCGTGCAGGGTATGCTTGCCGTGTGGATATGCTCCTGACGATGTTTATTGTCACATCTCTCTTCTTGCTGTATCACAACTATCTTAAAAACAAGCAGATATTCTCCGTAGGGGCAATTTTGCTGATGAGTGGAGCAGTGCTTACAAAAGGACCTGTAGGTGCGGTTTTGCCTGCTATGGTGGCATGGACTTTTTACCTTTTGCGAGGCGAAAATTTTTGGCGAGCATCGCTGCTTACGGCTGCAAACGTTCTGTTGTCACTCGTTATCCCAATGCTCTGGTACATTGCAGCGTGGAAACAAGGCGGTGACGACTTTTTGGCACTGATGTTGGAGGAAAATGTGGGTCGTTTTACCGGAACTATGAGTTATGAATCACACCTTAATCCGTGGTATTACAATGTGATAACTGTAGTTGCGGGTCTGCTGCCATACACTCTTCTGCTCCTCTTTTCGCTTTTCGGGCTTAAGTATGCCAAGCCGAAAATTAACATTTCCGGTTCTCGTTTTTTTGCGTGGGTGAAAAGTTTGCGAGAGGCTAATCCCTGGATTTTGTTTAATGCCCTGGTGGTGATACTTATTTTTATTTTTTATTGTATCCCGGGTAGCAAACGCAGCGTGTATTTATTGCCGATTTATCCTTCACTTGCCTTTTTTATAGCACATTACGTGCATTATCTATACAAACGTACACCCCGTGCACTTAAAATTTATTCCGGCATCATAGCTGCAATACCTGTTTTGCTCCTACTTGTTCTTATTGCAATAAAAATCAGCGATTTACGTTTGGGAAAACCGTCTGCGGATATTTTCCTTGCGGCATTTGATGAAGGCAATGTAGGCATTATGGGAATAATAGCCATTGCGGCATCTCTTGTGATGTCTTATTTCACCTTCCGTGCCATTCGCAGTCTTGGCGGCAGGGGGGCTGTTCGCCGTGCGATTGTCACAATTCTTGCGGTATATTGGTCGTTTTCTGCTGTTTATCAGCCTCTTGCACTCAATTCAAAAAGTGATATCGTGGTAGCGGAACAGCTTGCGAAGTGCGGTTTCTGCAAGGAAAATCCTATTTATGGGTGGTGTGCCGGGGAAATGATGAGGTATTACACAGTGAACTTTTACCTCGGTGATAGTGTTATAAATTGTGAAAAGCAAATGCCTCAGAGCGGCACGATGATAATTGGCGAACAGGACCTTGAGAAGTGGCTTGACAAGTATGGAAACAGCTATTTTTATGAGCTTGTTTTAGACACAAATCACCGCAGTTGCGACACAAAACAGAATTTGCTAATTGTTAAATTTGGTCAAAAATGCTGATTTTGAGTTCTTTTGTCAACAAATTTGGTCTTTTTACACTGAAAAATGCATATTTTACGAACTTTTTTTGTTTTTTTCAACTATTCTAAATATCTTTGCACTAGAATTAATCAAGTAATAACCCGTTTTTAAGATGAAAAAAATCATTCTTATCGCTGCATTAGCACTTGGTGCGATGGCAGCACAGGCACAAGTTACCGTACAAGGTAGCAAATTTACCGACAACTGGTCATTAGGCGTTAAAGCAGGTATGACTACTCCGCTCAAAAACCACGCCTTCTTTGGTTGTGCTCGCGGTTTGGCTGGTCTTGAACTTAAGAAACAAGTTACTCCGGTACTTGGTCTTGGTATCGAAGGTGAATGGACTTTCAATACTTCAAGCTGGTTCGACGGTCAAGTTAAAAGCTGGAACATCGTTGACCATCAGTATGTAGGTGCAGTTACAACTGTTAACCTTATGAACGCTTTCGCAGGTTACAAAGGTGCTCCTCGCGCTTTTGAAATGGAAGCTGTTTTAGGTGCAGGCTGGCTCCACGCTTACAATCCTTCTAAAAATATCCCCGGCGGTTGGGATGGTAGCACTTGGGCTACAAAAGCAGGTTTGAACTTCAATGTCAACCTTGGCGCTGAAAAAGCTTGGACAGTATCCCTTAAACCGGCTCTCCTCTGGAATATGGGTGCAGGCAAAATGTACGCTCAGAACCACACCAATGGTCTTTCTGCTCAGTACAATGCTAACCGTGCTGCATTTGAACTCACTGCAGGTCTTACTTATCACTTCAAAAACTCTAACGGAACTCACGCTTTCGTAGTTGCTCGTCTTTACGACCAGGCTGAAGTTGATAACCTCAACGCTCAAATCAATGCACTCCGCAACGACCTCGACAACTGCAACGCTAACAACGCTTCTCTCCAGGCTAAGATTAACAACCTCCAGGCTGAACTCGACGCTTGCAACCGTCGTCCGCCGGTAGTTAAAGAAGTTGTTAAAAACCTCAACAACGTTCGTTACGTATTCTTCCGTCAAGGTTCTGCTGTTATCCAAGAAAACCAGAAACCTAACCTCAAACTCATCGCTGATGCAGTTGCTGAAAACGAAGGTTCTACTGTAACTATCGAAGGTTTCGCTTCTCCGGAAGGCAGCAAGGCTCTCAACCAGCGTCTCTCTGAACGCCGTGCTGAAGCTGTGAAGAAAGCTCTCGTTAAAACTTACAATGTTAACGCTGACGCTATCTCTACTGAAGGCAAAGGTGTTGGTGACATCTTCAACACTCAGAGCTGGAACCGTATGGCTAAATGTACTGTTAACGTGAAATAACTAAATTTTCCATATTTCATTCCAGGAGGCTCTTCTCGGTGACGAGGAGAGTCTCTATTTTTTTCAATCTTGGCTTTTTTAGCCAAAATTGAGAAATAGCTATCTTAGCTAAAATGGCTATCATAGCAAGCCCGGCAGCTCGGCAGCTCGGCTAAAATAGCTAAAGTAGCTATCTTAGCTAAAATGGCTATCATAGCAAGCTCGGCAACTCGGCAGCTCGGCTAAAATAGCTAAAGTAGCTAAAGTAGCTATCTTAGCTATAATAGCTTTCATAGCTATAATAGCTAAATTAGCTATCTCCCTCGTATTTAATTATTTTTGACAAAAATTTAAGAAAATTAAGTATCATTTTCAAAAATTTGTTGTAATTTTGCCATTGAAATCAAAATAGGCGATAAGCCGTCCGATTTCACCATTTGAATCTTTGCATGATAAAGACATTAAATACTTGAATTTTGGTTATGAGGGAGGTGTGTGTCTGGGAAGATGCGCACTTTCATTTTATATATACCATAGCATTGCCGCTTACATATACTTAGCATTGCCACTATATACCATAGCATTGCCACTTATCCATAGCATTGCCGTAAGTTGTAACCCCTTACAAGCATCTGCAAGTTCCAACGAACTTGCTTTTCACTTTTTAAGGCGGTTTTTTCAGTATTATATAAAAAATGAGTACCTTTGCAGAGTAATAAGAAACGTGAATGATAGAAAGAATAGTTATTATAGACAATGTTGATCCCGTAACTTTTTATGGTGTCAATAATTGTAATATGCTGTTACTGCGTAATCTTTTCCCTAAGCTCAGAATCGCTGCCCGTGGCTCGATTATTAAGGTCATTGGCGAGGAAGAAGAAACTTCCGACTTTGAAGCTAAGGTGAAAGAACTGGAAAAATACTGCATCAAGTACAATAAACTCACGGAAGAAGTGATTCTGGACGTTGTCAAAGGCGACGGACCCAAGGAGATGAAAAAGGACGACGTGATTATCTACGGTGTCAACGGTAAACCTATCTCCGGACGTAATCAGAATCAGCAACTCCTCGTGGAAACTTTCCATAAAAACGACCTTACTTTTGCCCTTGGTCCTGCCGGAACGGGTAAAACCTATATTGCTATCGCTCTCGCTGTTCGTGCCTTGAAAAATAAGGAGGTTCGCAAGATTATTCTTTCGCGTCCCGCTGTGGAAGCCGGAGAAAAACTCGGTTTCCTGCCCGGTGATATGAAGGACAAGATTGACCCATACTTGCAGCCGCTTTACGATGCACTGGAGGATATGATTCCTGCTGTGAAACTCAAGGAGTACATGGAAACGAACGTCATTCAGATTGCACCACTCGCTTTTATGCGCGGTCGTACACTAAGCGATGCCGTTGTGGTACTCGATGAGGCACAAAACACCACTATCCACCAGATAAAAATGTTCCTCACGCGTATGGGTATGAACACCAAGATGATAGTGACCGGTGACGTGACGCAAATAGACCTCCCCAGAAGCACTACGTCCGGACTTATGCACGCACTCCGCGTACTCCGTGGCGTGAACGGCATCGGAAAGGTGGAATTTGGCAAAAAAGACATTGTCCGACATCCCCTTGTGCAGAGAATTGTTGATGCTTACGAGAAATTCTCCGCTAAGGACGAAGAGAGTGGGGCAAATGAAGAATCGCAACATATTTCATAACTGACAATAAAGTATTAATCTTTTTTCAAAACAATTAAAAAGCTATGGCAAAGACAGTTACCGCTACTGATTTTAATTTTGAGGGACAAACAGCCGTGTATCACGGCAAGGTGCGTGACGTTTACACTGTGAACGACGACATTATGATTATGATTGCCACGGATCGCATCTCCGCTTTCGACGTTATTTTGCCGGAGGGTATTCCGTACAAAGGTCAGGTACTCAATCAGATAGCAGGTTACTTCCTTGATGCTACCGCCGACATTGTGCCTAACTGGAAAATTGCACAGCCGGATCCAATGGTAACCGTTGGCTACAAGTGTGAGGGCTTCCGCGTGGAAATGATTATCCGCGGTTATCTCACGGGTAGTGCATGGAGAGAATATGCTGCCGGAGCAAGAACACTTTGCGGTGTGCAACTCCCTGAAGGTATGCGTGAAAACGAGCGTTTCCCGGAACCTATCATCACTCCAACCACCAAGGCTGATGCCGGACACGACGAAAACATCTCCAAAGAGGAAATAATAGCACAGGGAATTGTTTCCCGTGAAGACTACGAGGTGATGGAACGCTACACTCGTCTGCTCTTTGCTCGCGGACAGCAGATGGCAGCGGAAAAAGGCTTGATACTTGTGGATACCAAGTACGAGTTTGGTAAACGTGACGGAAAAGTGGTACTTATTGATGAAATCCACACTCCGGACTCTTCTCGCTATTTCTATGCCGACGGATATCAGGAACGTTTTGAAAAAGGTGAACCACAACGTCAGCTTTCAAAGGAATTTGTGCGTCAATGGCTTATAGACCATGGTTTTATGGGTCGCAAGGGTGAAACAGTGCCGGAAATGACACCGGAATTTTGCGAATCCGTTGCGGACCGCTATATCGAACTTTACGAGCACGTCACAGGTTCCCGTTTTGTGAAAGAAGAGTGCTCCGACACAAAGGAAAGAATCCGCCGCAATATCGAATCCTTCCTTAATTCCAAAGACTAATGTTTTTTTGTAAAGGAGAGAAAATTCACAAAGATGCAAGCTTGGAGAGCTTGCGGCAATCTGTTAACCCCACCTTGCCGCATGCGGCTAGGTGGGGTATAGCCATACCCTCTCCTTCAAAAATTGGCTAAGTCGTATAGATTTTGCCAATTTTTGCCCTAATTTATAAACTAAAATTTTCAAAAACTTGACCAACTGCGAAAACATAAATCCATACGACGACAACCGCCCGAAGACAGAGCAGGTGCGTGAGATGTTTGACTCCATAGCACCCGCTTACGACTTTATGAACCGTGCCATGACATTTGGCATAGACAAGCTTTGGCGACGCCGTGCCGTGAAAATGATAGCAAAACATGCTCCCAAGCGAATACTTGATATTGCTACCGGTACCGGTGACCTTGCCATACGTCTTGCCAAAAGTCTTAAACCCGAGAGCGTTGTGGGCGTGGATTTGTCTGAGCAGATGCTTGCTATCGGTCAAGAGAAAGTGCAAAAAGAGGGACTTGCCGGCATTGTGTCGCTCAGTCCGGCAGACTGTATGCATCTCCCTTTTGAAAATGAAACATTCGACTGTGTCACAGTGGCATACGGTGTGAGAAACTTTGAACATCTGCAGCAAGGCTATGAGGAAATGCACCGTGTGCTCCGCAGTGGAGGCGTGCTTTGCGTGATAGAACTTTCCACTCCTACGTCGCCGCTCGTGAAGCCGTTTTATAAAGCCTACACAAAGTGGATAATCCCTGCAGTGGGCAGGCTCGTTTCAAAAGATGTCCGTGCTTACTCGTACCTCCCGGAGAGCATAGCAGCAGTGCCGCAAGGCGAGAATATGCTGGCACTTATGAAAAATGCCGGATTCTCGCAGTGCAGTTTTACACCGCTGACATTTGGCACTTGCACCATTTACATAGCCGTTAAATAAGTACACATTATTATATATACACTATACAATGAAAGATTTCTTCGTTATTCTGCGACGCTTCGTACCGCCATATAAAAAATACCTCATTCTGAGCATTATTTTCAATATTCTTGCAGCGATTCTAACTCTCTTCTCATTCGCTGTGATTATTCCTATCCTGGAGATGCTCTTTAAGGTGAAAGAGGCTACATACGTCTATATGACACTCGCTGACGGCTCGCTTAAAGACGTGGCTTTCAATAATTTCTACTATTACACGCAGGAAGCCCTCGCCGCTTGGGGACAATCCACCACACTCGCTCTGCTTGCAGGTTTGCTCATTTTTATGACGGCACTGAAGACAGGCACTCAGTACCTTGGTGCATATTTTGTGATTCCTATGCGTTCCGGTATAGTGCGTGATATTCGTAACTATGTGTATGACAAGATTGTAACTCTTCCGATATCTTTCTTTACGTCTGAGCGTAAGGGTGACGTGATGGCACGTATGAGCGGTGACGTGGCTGAGATTGAAAACTCTATTATGGCGTCACTGGACATGATGTTCAAGAACCCTATTATGATTATAGTGTGCCTCACCACAATGATAATCATTTCCTGGCAACTCACTGTATTTGTGCTGATTTTGCTCCCTATTGCCGGAACTATTATGGGACGTGTGGGCAAGAAACTGAAGCGAAAATCACTCAAAGGACAGAACCAGTGGGGCGTTTTGATGTCTATTATCGAGGAATGTCTCGGTGGACTGCGTATCATCAAAGCTTTTAATGCGGAAGAAAAGGTGAAACGCCGTTTTCACGAAGAAAATGAAGAATTTTACGAGATTTCAAACTCTATAAACCGTCGCCAGCAACTTGCACACCCTATGAGTGAGTTTCTGGGAACGATTGCTATTTCCATCGTGCTTTGGTTTGGCGGTTCTCTCATCTTGGGTGGCTATTCATCTATGAATGCAGCTTCTTTCATCTATTACATGGTGATTTTTTATAGTATCATCAACCCTGCAAAGGACCTCTCCAAAGCTGCCTATGCTATCCAGAAAGGTCTTGCGTCTATGGTGAGAATAGACAAGATTCTGGATGCCGATAATCCTATCAAAGACCCTGAAAATCCTGTAGTTATCAGTAAGTTGCACGGAGATATTTCATACAAGGGAGTCTCTTTCAGTTATGGTGACCACGAGGTGCTTCACGATATTGACCTGGATATTCCGGCAGGTTCCACTGTGGCACTCGTAGGTCAGTCCGGCTCCGGCAAATCCACTCTTGCAGACCTTATTCCGCGTTTTTACGATGTCCAAGCAGGCATAATCACTATTGATGGCACGGATATCCGCAATCTCCGTGTGCATGACCTGCGTAGTTTTATGGGCAATGTGAACCAGGAAGCTATCCTTTTCAACGACACATTCTATAATAATATCACTTTTGGTGTGAAAAATGCCACGATGGAACAGGTTATAGAGGCAGCGAAAATAGCTAATGCCCACGATTTTATTATGGAATCCGAAAACGGCTACGATACTAATATCGGTGACCGCGGTTGCCGTCTTTCAGGTGGTCAACGTCAGAGAATTTCTATTGCTCGTGCCATTCTTAAGAATCCGCCTGTCCTTATCCTTGATGAAGCTACTTCCGCCTTAGACTCTGAAAGTGAGAAACTTGTGCAGGAGGCACTGGACAGACTTATGAAGGATCGCACAACCCTCGTTATTGCTCACCGCCTTTCCACTATCAAGAATGCTTCCCTTATTTGCGTTCTCCACGAAGGTCGCATTGTGGAACGAGGTACGCACGATGAACTTCTTGCTCTCAACGGCTATTATCGTCGCCTCGTAGATATGCAAAAGTTTTAGTAAGAGTTAAATAATGTTAATTACATCAATGTCAATTACAAATTTGTCCTTTAATTTGTGACAAATTTGTAATTTTGCAACACCTATATACTATTTTGTCGTATAGGTAAAAACAGCATTTAATAAACTAATAATTATATCAAAATTTCTGAAAAAACTATGAAAATGAGATTTTTACGCTTTCTGCTGATTTGCGTAGCCTCTATTTTTACTTTCTCTGCTGCAAGTGCTGCTGAATATGGCACAACAGCAGAGCCGCCCACGGGCTTGGTTGTGAAAGGGTCGGTTACGAATGTAGATGGTTATTGCACGGTTCGTCTCCAGTGGGGTTTCTCCGGTTCAAACGGAGAGACATCTTTTGATGGAGTGAGTGTAAACGGTAGTGACGTTTATAGAGCTTTCTGGCCTCTCGCAGGAGATGAGCCATATCAGGCACTGTCATTAGACCGCAATTACAACCTTTTTGTGGATTATGAGGTTGCTCCGGGAAAATATTCCTACAAGATTGTGATGCACTTGAACTATAAATACTCTTTGGACGGAGGTACCACCAGAGTTGATGTTCCATTTGATTTGGATGCGTACGTTTTTGACCCGATTGAAGTTCGAAATGCTCGTGCAGACCTTGTAACTTACGACATCAAAGAGATATATAACCTGCGTATCGGTGCGGAAAATGCTGAAAATTCCGTCCCTGCAGGTAGTTATATCCCAACTCAGTCCGGCACAGACCCTACGTTGCCGCTTTTTGACCATATAGACTTTGTTCGCTGCGGTTACCACGTGTCTGAATCAAACAATGACGGACTAAACTATTGGTATTTTTACGATAACGGTTATGGAGCATGGGTAAGTACTGAAGATAAATATTATGACCAAATTAAAGCACAGCAGGATGCAAGCCGAAGAACTACAGGTATAATGTGGAGAATTGGAGATGATGTAGCGTCTCTTACAAATGCCGGTTTATATAGCAAAAAGTTTACCGTCTCCAATATGACTACTTGGGGAACATCCAATTATGGTCCTATGAACTACTTTGTTGTTGACCAATGGCAAAATATTTTCACAAGGTTTGGTAAATTAGCGAAAAGCTCCTCAAACTACACTTTCTATAGTAGAGAAGATGCTGCATCTATGGAATATATGCTTTACCCTCCTAATAGATATGCAGTGCTTCACAATTCATACAATGGTGAAGCAAATCCGAACCCGTCAAACGAATCCGGCTTTACTGCTGCTAAAGCTAATGACCGAAGTGGCTTGCTGAAAATACGTGATTTAGCAGGGAAATTGGTTACCGATGCGGATCCGGGTATTGCAATTGATAATGATAACATATTTGCATATACTCCATCATCTCAGAATCAGGTAGGACGTTGCGATATGCTTTCTTATCGCGGCTATGATGCTTTAAATAATGATGGAGTTGCAAATACCAATAGAACTTTTGATACAGGTTTCACTGAAACTTTGTTCTCTCCGGGTCGTACACCATTTTTATATCGTGTTAAGCTTGATGGTGGCACAAATCCTAAAGAATCTTGGTTTAGAAAGCCCGGTGATGGAGTAGTTTCCGGTATTGAGAATTTCTCAATGTTTGTGGATGGTGAAGGAAATGAAAACAGGTATATCCACTTGCTCCGTGGTAACGAATGGAGATATTATGAACTTGACCCGGCATACGCTGACGCAGAAGGCGATTTGACTGACCACTTGACAAGAGCAGAGACATTAACTTATCTTTCTTCTGCAGGTGCTTACAGCCAGTCCGGTGGAGCTACTTTGTATGTTAAAGGTCCTATTGCAGGTGAAGGTCTTGCAGGACAAAACACCGTTCAGTGTAACGACCTCTTCGTGCTTACTCCAATTTCTCTGAAATCTCGTTCTACAGGTTCTTTCCAGTTAAACCGTGCCACTGCCACTGTAGATAATCCGACAGCAAGTGACTTTAATGTGCTTAATCTTACTCCTGTCAAAATTTTCCAGCAGAGAGAAGAATTTGCCGACGGTATGGCATTTAATGCAAACAATGTTTGTTTCTTTATGGCAAAAGAAACAGACAAGGAAGACGGACTTGAACACATATATATTTATCAATACGTTCCTTGTGTGCGTGTGGCAAAATACGAAATCGTTCCGCGAATCAACCCTGCAAGCACTCCTATCAGAATTGATTACAAAAAAGCTTACGAGAATGAATCAATGGCAGAGGGCGAGGCAAAAGTGGATATGAACGGTTTTGACTGCAGCCTCAAGTTTGATATGCCGGATTACAACCGTGACGGTACAGGTAACTATGTTGTGAAAGGTTACGACATCGTTCTCACGGATCCGAATCACAATAAATATCACTATCGTGTAGGTCCGAAATTCCAAAAAATTGACATTTCCGGTTCCACTCCTGTATTTTTAGATTTCAATGATGATACACCGCTAAGCGAAACAGTGAAAGTTGGTTATTTCTGCGAAATTCTAAAAATGGATGCAGATGGCAATATAATTTCAGCTGCAGCAGGTGGTAGTGTACAGCAAATCAATGATAAAGGCTTCGGTGTCGAAGAAAATGGCAGTGCGGTGTATTATCCTGGTTATGTTCTTGTGGATAATATCGGTACTGAAGAAGCTCCGGTTGCTCCAACTGTAGGCGAATACGTTCTTAATTACAGCGTTCCATGTCCAATGCCGTGCCTTGGTACTTACGAATCTGAGATTTCCGTTTATCTCGGTCATAAAAATGTTGCTGACGACTATATCAAGTGTGGTTCTTACAAGAGCACTACCACTCTTTCCATGACAGGTGAAAATCCTACTCCGGTAGCGCAGTGCTACAAACTTGATGGTTATGTAGATGGCACTGTTGTAGGTGAAAATGAAGACGACATCTTGCCTTATCGTGTGGATGTAAGCTTCACTATGCCTGAAGGTAGAGGTACTGCTTATGAACCTGTTTCACACTACAATATTTATGTTGACAAAACAGGTACTGCCACAAGCTATGATGATCCGAATTGTGTAAAGATTACACTTAAGGAATATGACTGTCTGCAGCGTGATGAGGAAGGTAATCCTATTCCGTCCGGAGAAAACACCTATCGTATGAATCCGGATAAGCGTAAAGATACGGAACGCGGTTTCTGGTTGATTACTAATAATGCTCCTACTATTAAGATTTCTAACAAAGCACCGGGTCAGTGTCCAAGATTCGGATATGAAGACGGTGAAGGCAACATATATCCTCGTGAAAAAGTAGATAGCATTCCGGGTACCTATGGTATGCGTGGTAACAACGAAGACTTTACACCGGACTGGGGTTATTCAACTATTGATAATATAAATGAAGAAGGAGCAACGGGTGAAACAATATTCTCTCTGTACTTCAAAGACCCGACTGTTCCGGATCCTTCCGAGGAAAACTCTCTCAGCAAAGATTTGAAAGGTTCAGGACTTTCTGCAAACGATATCATCAAGAATTATAGAATCTTTGTAGAAGCTGTCTATGCTTCCACAACAGCATACAAGTTCAGTAGGGACGGATTTGCATCTGCAGGTGCACCGGGAACTACCTCTGTTGAGGAAGTTCAGGCACAGCAGCTTACCGTATCACCAAATCCGGCAATATCAGACGTGACAATTTCTGCATCATACGAAATCCGTGACGTGAAATTCTATTCCGGTTCAGGTGCATTAGTGAAGTCTGAATCATTTGTAGGTGATTCAAACGAAGTTTCAATCTCCGTTGATAATCTTGCTCCGGGCTTCTACTACCTGAATGTCAATGGTACTGAAAGCGTTAAATTCATCAAGAAATAATAATTATAAATAGTTTTCATAGATTCCGGCGAGGCAAACCGTGAGGTTTGTCTCGCTTTTTTTATTAGCCATATTAGACTAATTAGCCCAATTAGCCCAATTAGCAAAATCCGATTAGTCCAATTAGACCAATTGGTCTAATAAGCCATAATTCCCAATTTTCCCATAATTCCCGATTTTCCCAATTTTCCCATAAAAATTTTTCAAAAATTGATAACTTATCTTGAAAAAATTTTATAAAATGGAAAAAATATAGTATTTTTGCACAAAATTGGGATAAGAATGGCTGCCAAGGTTAAAGATGAACATCAAGAAAGGATTGAGAGCCTTCAGGCAAAAACGCGTTTGCTGATTGAGAAATGCAAAGTATTGGCAAAACATGGCGAAGAAACTGAAGAGCGAATGGTTCAGCTTGAACGTGAAAATTTATCACTGAAGCAGCAGATAGAACAGCTAAAAGTGCAGATTGAATATCTACAAGTAGTTTCCACTATCAATCCCTCAAGAGAAGAACTTGAGCAGACAAAAAAAATCTTATCCGATTTAGTGCGGGAAATTAACAAGTGTATCAATGACCTAACACAATAAGCATATCGTGGAGAAATTTGACATAGATATAGCCGGCTTGAGTGAACCTATGGAGATTAGGGTAAACACAAGAGAAGAAAAGGCGAATTATATTGCTGCCGCAAACGATGTGAACCATTTGTTCAGTGCTTGGTCACAAAGATTTACAGGCAAAGCAGATAAGGAAATCCTCGCTATGATTGCTTTGCGTCTGGCATACGTTAATGTGGAGAGAAATCTTGCCGACAAAAAAAGACTTGATGCTCTCTCTGAGATTGAAAAAGAAATTGACAGCATATTGCTTTAGCAAGACAGCTGAAAAACATATTTTTAATAACACCTGCACTACACCGACAGTGCCGCTCCTGTAGAGGATTCGGCAGGGACACTTTCCCACGGTGAAGTGCTATTTTTTTATATAAACTAAAAAGATATAACAAACTAACAAACAATAAATTACAAATAATTAAAATTAATAATTCTTACCTACAAAATACCCTATAACAAATGGATATAATAATTACAGTAATCATTGCACTGGCTGCACTCTGCGTAGGAGTGGCTGTCACTATTGCAATACAGAGAAACATGGCACATACTCGTGCTAAAGGTATCCTTGAAGAGGCTGAAAAGGAAGCCGAGGTGCTTAAGAAAAACAAACTCCTTGAAGCTAAAGAAGAAGAGCTTAAAATAGTTTCCGAAGCTGAAAAACAGGCTAACCAGAGAATGTCTCGCCTGCAATCTCAAGAAGCTAAACTCAAACAGCGTGAAATCCAACTGAACCAGCAGCAAGGTGAAAATCAGCGTACTAAGAACGAACTGGACGGCGTACGTGCAAACCTGGAAGCGCAAATAGCTGCTAACGACGCTCGCAAAGAGGAACTGGACAAACTCATTCTCTCTGAACGTCAGGAACTTGAAGCTATATCAGGACTTTCCTCAGAAGAAGCTAAGGATAAACTCATTGAGTCGCTCAAAGACGAGGCTAAAACAGCTGCCGCTTCATATATCAACGATATCATGGACGAAGCCAAGATGACTGCAAACAAGGAAGCTAAAAGAATCGTTGTACAGTCTATCCAGCGTGTTGCCACTGAAACGGCTATTGAAAACTCCGTGACTATCTTCCATATTGATTCCGACGAAATTAAAGGTCGAATCATCGGTCGCGAAGGACGTAATATCCGTGCTCTTGAAGCCGCTACAGGTATTGAAATCATAGTTGACGACACTCCGGAAGCTATCGTGCTTTCCGGCTTTGACCCTGTTCGCCGTGAGATTGCACGCCTCGCACTTCACCAGCTTGTGGCAGACGGCAGAATTCACCCTGCAAGAATTGAAGAAGTGGTGGCTAAAGTTCGCAAACAGATTGAAGAAGAAATCATTGAAACAGGTAAACGCACCACTATCGACCTCGGTATCCATGGTCTCCACCCGGATCTTATCCGCCTCGTGGGCAAAATGAAATACCGCTCAAGCTACGGACAAAACCTGCTCCAGCACTCTCGCGAAACCGCGAACCTCTGTGCTATTATGGCTTCCGAACTCGGTCTCAACCCGAAGAAAGCTCGTCGTGCAGGACTTCTCCACGATATAGGCAAGGTGCCTGACGAAGAACCGGAGCTCCCACATGCACTCCTGGGTATGAAACTTGCAGAAAAATACAAGGAAAAACCGGAAATCTGCAATGCTATCGGCGCTCACCACGATGAAGTGGAACAAACCACTCTCCTTGCTCCTATCGTGCAAGTGTGTGACGCTATCTCCGGCGCTCGCCCGGGTGCTCGCCGCGAAATCGTGGAAGCATACATCAAACGTCTCAACGACCTTGAACAGCTCGCTCTCAGCTATCCTGGCGTAATTAAAACTTACGCTATCCAGGCAGGACGCGAACTCCGCGTGATTGTGGGTGCTGACAAGATTGATGACGTTGAAACAGAAAAACTCTCTGCTGAAATAGCAAAACGAATACAAGACGAAATGACTTACCCGGGACAGGTGAAAATCACCGTTATCCGCGAAACTCGTTCCGTAAGCTTTGCTAAATAATCGCTTAAAATGCCAATCGAAGAAGATAAAATAGCACCAATCGAGAATATCCCGGACCAGGAGTCGCTCGAGGAGTCTATGCCGCAGTCAACGTACCATGTTCACTGCGACGGATGCAAGTCTCCCCGAGGAAAGTTGCACTGTTGCAACTGGCTTGACGACGTTCCCGGCGGATATGCCGATGACGATATGGTGGAGGTTCAGTTTAAGAATACGCGTAAAGGTTTTTACAAAAATTCTTCAAATCTGGAACTCAAAATAGGTGATTGGGTAGCAGTGGAAGCTTCTCCGGGACACGATATCGGTCAGGTTTCCATGGTGGGAGCACTCGTGCGACTGCAAATGCGTAAGTCCAACATCCGCAAAGATGCGGAGGTCCGTCGCGTGTTCCGCCTTGCTCGCCCTGCAGATATGGAAAAATTCGAGGAAGCCAAGGCTCGCGAGAATGATACTATGATTCGTTCACGCAAAATTGCCGAGGACCTCAATTTGAATATGAAAATCGGTGACGTGGAATACCAGGGCGACGGAAGTAAAGCCATTTTCTACTATATCGCCGATGAACGCGTGGATTTCCGTCAGCTTATCCGTGTACTTGCAGATGCTTTCAAGGTTCGCATAGAAATGAAGCAGATTGGTGCAAGGCAGGAAGCCGGCAGAATAGGCGGTATCGGTCCTTGCGGACGTCCGCTGTGCTGTGCAAGCTGGATGACAAACTTTGTTTCCGTTTCCACCAGTGCCGCTCGCTACCAAGATATCTCCCTGAATCCGCAGAAACTTGCAGGACAATGTGCAAAACTCAAGTGCTGCTTGAACTTTGAAGCCGATGCTTACGTGGAATGTGTGAAACGCCTGCCATCGCGTGAAATACGCCTTGAAACGGCAGATGCCACTTATTTCCATTTCAAGACAGACATCTTCAAGCGTGAGATAACTTATTCTACGGATAAATCTGTCCCGGCAAACCTCGTGACTATCTCTGCCGACCGTGCTTTTGAAATCATAAACATGAACAAAAACGGTGAAAAACCGCTGCAATTACAAGCCGACGGAACAAAAACGGAGAAGCCTAAAGGTGAATATTCGGACCTCCTCGGACAGGACGACCTCACTCGCTTTGACAAAAAGAAAAAGAAGAAAAACAAAAACAAAAATCAGAGACGTGACGGCGAACAACGTCCCAAACCTGAAAATAACTCCGAGAAGCCGACTGAACAGCCTCAGCAGCAAACTCCCGTAAATGCTCAGGAAGGTGAACAGAATCCCCAAAATCCACATAAAAAACAGTGGAAACGGTTCAAAAACAGGGGATTTAAGCAGAATAACAATCCGCAGAACGGAAATAATGAAAATAATTAAACTGATTAACATTATATGCCTTACATTGTGCTTGGGTGCTTGCTCGCCCAAGCATAATGATTATAGTGAGTTCAAAACTTTGGATTTGAATGGTTGGGCTTACGGTGATACGTTGACGTATAATGTTGAACATCAAGACAGTATAGTGGAAGGTAACCTGTTTTTGGCATTACGCCATTCAAACGATTACCTTTATCAAAATCTCTGGCTTGAAGTACAGTTTACGGATGCTGACAAGCTCCGATACACGGATACTCTGAACATTATCCTCGCTGACGTCTATGGCAGGTGGAACGGAAAGGGAATAGGTGTAAGCTATCAGAAACAAGTGCTTCTGAAGCGAAACTTCCGTCATGCAAACGGTTGCCCCGTAACTGTTCGCCACATAATGCGTACGGACACTCTCCGTGAAATAGAACTCGTGGGTATAGATTTTGTTCAAAAAGCAGAATAACCAAAGCCGCAAACAAGGCGGTGCTTAAAAAAGATTGTAAAATTATGGTATGTAAACCGGACAGCCTCATTTTTGATATGGACGGCACAATGTGGGATGCCGTGGACTCATATTGCAAAATATGGGACGTGACTTCCGATGCCTTCGGAATCAGCCGTCGCATCGGTCGTGACGAACTCCTTGCTACTATGGGACTGACGATTGACCAAATTTTTGACCGTCTTTTTCCTGATTCTTCCTTTGACAGAGCGGAATACCTCAAACTTCTGGCAGACAACGAGCGGAAAATGATGCCCGTGCTTGGTGGAAAACTGTATCCCGGTGTGGCTGAAAACGTGCCGCTGCTCGCAAAGAAGTATAAACTGCTTATGGTGAGCAACTGCGGTGCGGAAGGACTGAAAAATTTCCTTGCTTTTACGGAATTGGGCGAATATTTCACGGATACTCTCACTTTTGGTGAAACAGGTTGCGACAAGCCGGAAAATATCCGCCTGATAGTGCAGAGAAACGGTCTGAAGAATCCTTTATATGTGGGAGATACAGCCGGAGACTGCCGTTCCGCACATGCTGCCGACGTGAAAATGCTCCATGTGACATACGGCTTCGGCACTTGCGATGATGCTGAATATGCAGCTAATAGTTTTGATGAACTGACAAAAATGTTACTGAACAATGGAAATGAATGATATTTGCCTTTTGCCTGAAAATGAGCCGGAAGCACGCCACGCAAAGGTGTGCAAGCTCCTTGCGGACTCCGGTATAGACATGGCACTGATAGCAGACAATGCAACGATATATTACCTCACCGGTCGTATTTTTAACGGCTTTGTGGCACTTTATGCCGGTTGCCCGGAGAAAACGCAGTATTTCGTACGCCGTCCGGTGGGACTTGAAGGGAAAAATGTAAACTATATTCGCAAACCGGAAGATATTCCGGCACTGATGAGTACCGAAATCAGCACTGTAGGACTTGAACTTGACGTGCAGCCTTACTCTGTTTGCACTCGTCTTGCAGCCGTTTTCGAGGGCAAAAAAGTGATGAATGTCAGTGGAGCTGTCCGCAAAGCTCGTTCCGTGAAGACAAAGCACGAACAGAATCTCCTCCAGTGGAGCGGTATCATTCACGAAATAGTGTATGACAACATCCCAAAACTATACCGCGAAGGCATGACGGACACGGAATTTCAGATTGAAATAGAGCGTGAATCACGCTTGCGTGGCTGTCTTGGACAATTCCGCATTTCCGGTGCCTCTATGGAACTTTTTATGGCAAATATTCTTGCAGGCGACAATGCCGATAATCCTACGCCATACGATTTTGCTATGGGTGGAGCAGGCATAGACCCGTCGCTGCCGGTTGGGGCAAACGACACCGTTTTGCAACCCGGAATGTCCGTAATGGTGGATTGCAACGGTAATTACACCGGATACATGACGGATATGACGCGTGTTTTCTCTATCGGCAAGCTTAGTGACCTCGCTTATAAGGCTCATGATTGCAGTCGTGCTATCTGCCGCAGAATAGAGGAGATAGCCCGCCCCGGCACGGAAGCGAAAGTGCTTTACGAGGAGGCAGTACGCATAGCCGGTGAGGCAGGACTTGCGGATTATTTTATGGGACATCGTCAGAAAGCCGGTTTTGTGGGGCATGGTATCGGTATTGAAATAAATGAAGCTCCGGTGCTCGCTCCTCGTAGCCGTGATATCCTGGAAGCGGGAAACGTGATTGCCGTAGAACCCAAATTCGTGATTCCCGGTACAGGTGCCGTGGGCATTGAAAACAGCTATATAATCACGGAAAACGAGCCGATGATTATCACCACGGCGGAAGAAAAAATTATAGACCTTGCAAACCCTGAATGATGGATATCAAAGACAAAATAGATAAACCTGTTTTTCACCTTGTGGGTGAGGCGGCAGACGACTTGCAGCGTGAATGTTACGTTGTGGGCGGCTATGTCCGTGACCTAATCTTGAATCGTCATTCAAAAGATATTGATTTTGTGACTGTTGGCAGCGGTATTGAGCTGGCTGAAACTCTTGCAAAAAAACTCGGCAAAAGAGCAAGGGTGAACGTTTATCGCAATTTCGGCACGGCACAGGTGCGTACTGCAGATATGGAACTGGAATTTGTGGGTGCACGCCGTGAATCATATAATAGAAACAGTCGCAAGCCGATAGTGGAAGACGGTACGCTTGACGATGACCTCAGTCGCCGCGATTTCACGATAAATGCTCTTGCACTATGCGTGAATAAAGACCGTTTTGGTGAACTTGTAGATAAATTTGATGGATTGAGTGATATGGAACGTCGCACAATCCGCACTCCGCTTGACCCTGATATCACTTTCAGTGACGACCCTCTCAGAATGATGCGTGCCATCCGTTTTGCCACTCAGCTCCGCTTTAAGATAGACTATGCCACTTTTGAGGCTATCAAGGACAATGTGGAGCGTATCTCCATTATTTCCGCAGAAAGAATATATTCCGAACTGACTAAAATAATGGAAAGCCCCAAGCCGTCTATAGGCTGGATGTTGCTGTACGACAGCGGCCTGCTTTCTGCAATTCTTCCGGAACTTGCGGCACTGAAAGGTGTAGATACCGTAAACGGGCGTTCTCACAAAGACAATTTCTACCACACCATGCAGGTGCTGGACAAGGTGGCTGAAAAAAGTGATAATGTATGGCTGCGTTGGGCTGCACTTTTCCACGATATAGGCAAAGCTACCACAAAACGCTGGATTGACGGGCAAGGATGGACTTTCCATAATCACAACTTTGTGGGTTCCAAGATGCTAGGTGCTATTTTTCACCGACTGAAATTTCCGCTTGACGACAAATTCAAGTACGTTCAGAAACTCGTGGAATTGCACATGCGTCCTATCTCACTTGTGGAAGATATAGTCACGGATTCTGCAATTCGCAGGCTGATGTTTGATGCCGGTGAAGACCTTGAAGACCTCATGACGCTCTGCGAAGCTGACATCACGTCTAAAAACAGCGACAAGGTGAAAAGATTCCTGGACAACTATGTGCTTGTTCGCAACAAGATGATAGACCTTGAAAAGCGTGACAGCATCCGCACATGGCAACCTCCTATCTCCGGAAACGATATTATGGACACTTTTGGTATTGGACAATGCCAGTATGTGGGTGATATAAAGCGTTTTGTGAAAGATTCCCTCCTTGAATCCGACACTCCGAATGACCCGGAACTCGCCCGGCGGCTGATGATACAAAAGGGTAGGGAATTAGGACTGGAACCTGTAAAATAATAACTTATAACTCAATGAAATACAATAAGTGCCGAAGATTTTTTTCTCCGGCACTTATTATTTAATGTTGCGATATATGTTTACAAGTAAATGTTTATAGGCTGGTGATAGTGGAGCATTGCAGCACCTATTTCCTGTGCTAATCCTTCGCCCAGAGAAGCGGCAACAATTGCCAAGGCGAACAGAGAAGCGGAAGCGGGTCCGTTTGCAGTGATGATATTGCCATCTTTCACAACCGGGGCATCTTTGCGTAAAACCTTGTCTGTAAAGCCGTTTTCACAACCCGGATAGCAAGTTGCTTCTTTGCCGTCAAGAATGCCCAGCGGTGCAAGCACAAATGCGGGAGCAGCACAAATTGCAGCCACTTTTCCTCCTTTATCTGCCTGTTCTTTAAGCAGTTTTCCGAGTTCTTCACAGTTGTGCAGGTTTATTGAACCGGGCATACCGCCCGGAGCTATGAGCCATTCCGCAGAAGTGATTTTTTCATTGCCAAGAGCCGTGTCTGCTATTACTTTAATTCCATGAGCACCGGTCACATTGCAGTCTTCGTTTATAGAAACCGTCTTTACTTCCATTCCGGCACGACGCATAACGTCAACCACAGTCAGTGCTTCTATTTCTTCAAATCCGTTTGCTAAAAAAACATAAGATACGTTCATTTTGATTATAATTTAAGTGGGTTTTAGGTATAATTTTAATGTTGGTTTGGTAAGATTTTTAATGAAAAACAATTTTATAGCTCTAAAGTTCAGAAAAAATAATTACATTTGAAAATAATTTCGCAAGATTTATGAAAAATACTATAAAATTGCCACTTTTGGCTCTATTTGTCACACTTTTTTCCTGTTCCGCTCCACAGTATAGGGATTTCAGCGGAATGGTGTGGAACACAACTTTTTCCGTGACGTATTGTTCAGACAAGGTGCCGGAAGACTCTGTTCGTGCAGCATTTCGGAGTGTGGAACTGTCTGTTTCTCCGTTTAACGACAAGTCTATAGTTTCTGCGGTGAATCGCGGAGAGAATCCAACACTTGACAGCATTTTCAGTGATGTATTTGCAGTTTCTCAGACTGTTTGTTCTATGAGCGGAGGACTTTTTGACCCTACTATCGCACCGATTGTAAACATTTGGGGCTTTGGCTACGAAAAAGGTGTAGAGCCTACGGATAGTGCTATCAGCGAGGCACTTAAAACCGTAGGAATCCTTGATTGCAAGATTGTTAACGGTCATGTTCAGAAAAAATCGCCTGACACAAAATTCGATTTCTCTGCCGTGGCAAAGGGCTACGGTTGCGATGCAGTTGCTCGTATGCTGGAGATAAACGGTTGTACGGATTATCTGGTGGAAATCGGGGGTGAAATTGCAGTCAAAGGTCATAACGCAAAGGGAAACAAGTGGAAAGTGATGATAGATGCACCCGTTGAATGCAACGAGGAAGTGCGTCACGACAGACTTGCCGTGATTGAGGTAACGGACTGTGGTGTAGCTACTTCCGGTAACTATCGCAATTATTACACGGATGAATACGGAAACAAAGTCAGTCATACTCTTTCGCCTGTCACAGGTCGTCCTGCGGTGTCAGACTTGCTGAGTGTAACCGTGATAGCCCCGGACTGTGCCACTGCAGATGCACTTGCCACTGCTTGTATGGCTCTCGGTCTTGAAAAAGCGAAAGATATGATAGAAAATGCCCCCGGAGTGTCTGCACTCTTTGTGACATCCGGCAGCGAAAGTGAGTGGAAAACGGTTTCAACAAAAGGATTTCCTGCAATTTTAAGATAATGGAACAAAACGAGAAAAAAGCACCCGTATTTGATGAGTTTCAGCAAGAAGTAATAAATCTGTCTTCAGGCTATAACCTCGTGCTTGCCCCTCCGGGTTGCGGTAAAACGGCTATATTGGCAGAAAGAGTGAAAACTGCTGTAAATAAAGGTGTTTGCCCGGAGAATATGCTCTGCCTTACGTTCACAAACCGTGCTGCAAGAAATATGCGTAGCCGTATGGAATGTGACGATTCCGCAAAAGTTTTTATTGGAAACGTTCACCGCTATTGCTCTAAATTCCTCTTTGAGAACGAATTAGTGCCAATGACTACTGCCATTCTTGATGAAACGGACATTTTTTCCATTATTCAGGAGCTGTGTGAAAGCAATGTGACGGAACCAACGTATCAGCAGCGTGCTACATACATGGGTTACGTAAATCTTCAGCACCTCTTGCTGCAATACCGCCTTGGGCACGACAACTCTGTGATTCTCAATCCAGATTGCGTAAATTTCTCGCATCTCAGAGCATTATGCAATGTGCTGAATCTGGAATACACTCGTGAAAATATTTTGCGTATTTACGATTGCATTCATTCGCCTGAAGATATCTCACAATTACTCAAAAATCAGTGTTTTACATATACGGATTTGCTTGAACAATTCCTTTTTGCACATAAATACGAAGAGTATAAGCACGAAAACAGTCTTATCGACTTTGACGATATCCTTATTCTCCAATACGACTATCTTATTAAAAATGAAGGATATAAGCGTTACTCCTGGGTGCAGATAGACGAAGTTCAGGACCTTAATTCTCTGCAATTGGCAATAGTGGATTGCATCACGGAAAAAGATGCCGTCACCATATATTTGGGCGATGAGCAGCAGTCTATTTTCTCTTTTATCGGTGCGGATTCAAGCACTCTAAGTATGCTGCGAGAGCGCTGCGGAACAAATATTTACCATTTGCATAGAAATTATCGCTCGCCTAAGTATCTTCTTGACGTTTTTAATACCTATGCTATCAATGTCCTTGGTGTGCCTGGCGACTTACTTCCTGAGTCACAGGGTGATGAAGCTGCAAAACCTGGTGACCTTATCCTAAAGTATTCTCACGACAATGAAGCGGCTGTGAATGATATGCTTACACTTATTAAAGATATTAAGGACGAAGGGAAAACCGCCATAATTGTGCCTACAAATGCGGATGCCGATGCTTTTGCGGAAGCTGCCAAGGATTTGCCTCACTTCAAAATCTCCGGTACGGATTTCTTCTCCACAGAGCAAATAAAGTTGGCTCTAAATCACCTCAATGTACTTGCTTGTGACACAAATTTTATGGCGTGGGCGAGGATTTTCCGCGGTATCGGTTTAACTACGAGTATGGCTCAGTCTCGCCGAACAGTGAGTGTGCTTAAGGATTGTGCAATTTGTCCTTCGGACTTCTTATCGTATAAAGACTCTTCTTATATTTTAGAGTTTGCAAAGGCATACGGCACCACGGAATGTGTAATTTTTGACACCGAAACTGCCGGACTTAACGTTTTTGAAGATGATATAATCCAACTCGCTGCCATTAAGGTTAAAGACGGTAAAATCACCGGCAAATATAATGTGATTATGCACACGGAGCAGCAAATCCCGCCTATGCTCGGTGATATTCCCAATCCGATTGTGGAGGAATACGCAAAAGCAGACCTTTGTGACAGAAAAGCGGGTCTTAACGGTTTTCTGGATTTTGCGGAAGGCTGCGTGCTGATAGGGCATAATGTGGAATTTGATTGGCACATTCTGGACTTTAACTTGCGTAAATACTGCGGAATAGCTAATCTGAAAGTACTTCATTCGGAATATTTCGATACACTTAAATTGGCTCGATTGCTTTTGCCCGAAACCAAAAGTTTCAAACTGAAAAATCTCCTTGCTTTGCTGCACCTTGAGGGTGAAAACTCGCACATGGCAGATGACGATATCGTGGCAACGAAATCACTTGCCGATGAACTTTTATGCCGAATAAGCATGCCGGATTTTAAGGATAAGCATTGCCGAATGTTGAGGCGTACGGAAGCGTTCCGTGAGAAATTCAAAACCATTTACGGTGCTCTTTATTTCAATGCAATAGATTCTCTTTATCACCGTGGAAAACCTTACGCCATTGCTACAGAGATTATTAATGTGAAAAATGCTCTGCTTAAAGGTTCGCTAAGCGAGGCTATGAGCAAAAAAATGGAGTATTTCATAAAACTTCTTATGCTAAAGGTTGATGAAGCGCAGGAGATAGACCAAATGTCGTCGCTTTACGAGCAAAACGTTTGCTTAAATCCGGATTTGAATACTTTTAAGGAGGCGGATCTCTGTGACACGGAACTTATCACGGAAAACCTGTATATTTCCACTGTTCATAAAGCCAAAGGACTGGAATTTGATAATGTGATAGTTTTTGGTGCGGTTGACGGCACTTATCCTCACTTTGCATCGCAAAAACAGCATGAAAAAGATGAAGATGCCAGGGTGCTGTATGTGGCTCTTTCTCGTGCTAAACGTAGGTTAATACTCTCTGCATACGATTATTACAAGAAAACTACAGGCTGTGGCACCAAACTGTTTGAGAAAGGACTCAGCCCATTCATCAAGCCGTTAAAATCCTATTTCACTACACGGAATTATTATTATCCGGGCAAACGTTATCCTGCAGTGCCACAGGACGAAGAAAGTCGTGCGGAAGAATCACAGGAGCCATATTACAGTGACAGAGGACTGTAAAGTTTTTCCTTAAAAGGAGGTCATCGTTCTCTATCAAATCCCTAAACACTCTAAATACTCTAAATACTCTAAATACTCTAAATACTCTAAATACTCTAAATACCCTAAGCACCCTAAATACCCTTTATTCTCAAACTTCTGTTTAGAAATTTTGAGTTAAAAAACATTTATCGCTGTTAAATAAATTGAAATTCGTCAAAAATACTTCCAATGCTTATAGATAAATGGGGCAAAAGAAGCGGGGATAGGGGATTGCACTGAAATTCCGCAAAAATAGCAATAAAAAAGTTGCAGAAATGTTTGGTAATTAGAGAAATAAGTCGTAAATTTGCACAGTTTTTCAGACTATGTAAGCACTCCTTCGCGACTAACTATCTGAATGTTAGGAAAGTAGGTGTGTGTAAGTATGTGTGTGAAGCAGTATTAATAAAAATATAAAAAGTAATAAAATTAAGTAACTAACAAAAGAACTAAGATGCCAACGATTCAGCAATTAGTAAGAAAAGGACGTGTAACTCTTGAAGACAAGAGTAAATCTCCTGCACTTGACTCATGCCCTCAGCGTAGAGGCGTATGTGTTCGTGTGTACACTTGTACTCCTAAAAAGCCTAACTCTGCAATGCGTAAAGTTGCACGTGTTAGATTGACTAACGGAAAAGAAGTAAACTCTTACATTCCGGGAGAAGGTCATAACTTGCAGGAGCACTCAATCGTGCTTGTACGTGGCGGTCGTGTTAAAGACCTTCCGGGTGTACGTTATCACATCGTACGCGGCACGCTTGATACATCAGGTGTAAAGGATCGCACTCAGCGTCGCTCTAAATACGGAGCTAAGCGTCCTAAAGCAGGTGCAGCTAAGAAGTAATCGCCAAATAGTTTTGACGGTGAAGTAACTAAAAGCACCACGAGAAAAATTATTCACAGTTTTTAATCTCGTTTTTGATAGTCACAAGCTGACAACGGTTGAGTAAACGATGCAAGAGAACATCGTTGAAGAAGACACCAGCCAAGCCTACAAAAACAAAAAAAATGACAAACAACTCAAATGAGAAAAGCAAAACCAAAAAAACGTCTTGTATTGCCGGATCCGGTATTCGGAGACGTACGTGTTTCTAAATTCGTCAACCACCTTATGTATGACGGAAAAAAGAACACTTCTTATTCTATTTTCTACACTGCACTTGAGATTGTGAAATCCAAATTGCCACAAGAAGAACTCACTGCTCTTGACATTTGGAAAAAAGCACTCGAAAACATCACTCCGCAAGTAGAAGTAAAATCTCGCCGTGTGGGTGGAGCTACTTTCCAGGTCCCAACTGAAATCAGACCTGACAGAAAGGAATCAATATCAATGAAAAACCTTATTCTTTACGCACGCAAACGTGGCGGCAAAACTATGGCTGACAAGCTCGCTGCAGAAATAGTTGACGCATTTAACCTCCAGGGCGGTGCTTACAAACGTAAAGAAGATATGCACAAGATGGCTGAAGCTAACCGTGCTTTTGCACATTTCCGTTTCTAATAGTATTAACCAATTCATTGATATTTTCCAATAAATCAACTCACTGAAAATGGCTAAATCAGACGAAAATCTTAAATATACGCGTAACATCGGTATCATGGCTCACATCGATGCCGGTAAAACTACTACTTCAGAGCGTATTCTGTTCTATACCGGTCTTACTCACAAAATTGGTGAAGTTCACGATGGCGCTGCTACCATGGACTGGATGGAACAAGAGCAAGAACGCGGTATTACCATCACTTCCGCTGCTACTACAGCTTTCTGGAAGTATAATGACGAAAAATATAAAATTAACTTGATCGACACTCCGGGACACGTCGATTTTACTGTTGAAGTTGAACGTTCCCTCCGTGTGCTTGACGGTGCTGTGGCTACTTTCTGTGCTGTAGGTGGTGTTGAACCACAGTCAGAAACAGTTTGGCGTCAGGCAGACAAGTACAATGTGCCTCGTATCGGTTACGTAAACAAAATGGACCGCTCCGGTGCAAACTTCTTTGAAGTTGTTCGCCAGCTTAAAGAAGTCCTCGGTGCTAATCCATGCCCAATACAAATCCCTATCGGTGCTGAAGAAACTTTCAAAGGCGTTGTTGACCTTATCAGAATGAAAGCTATCTACTGGCACGATGAAACTATGGGTGCTGACTATGAAATTGATGATATTCCTGCAACTCTCCAAGACGAAGCAGAAGAATATCGCGACAAAATGCTTGAGAAAATCGCTGAATACGACGATGACCTCATGGCTAAATACTTCGACGATCCAAGCACTATCACTGAAGACGAAATCAAACGTGCACTCCGTGCCGCTACTATCAAGATGGACATCGTCCCTATGATTTGCGGTTCTTCTTTCAAAAACAAAGGTGTTCAGTGCCTCCTCGATGCTGTTGCTGCTTACCTCCCAAGCCCTGTTGATACTCCGGCTGTTGAAGGTCACGCAGTAGGCGATGAAAACAAAGTTGAAGTTCGCCACCCGTCAAGCGACGAACCAATGTGTGCTCTTGCATTCAAGATTGCTACAGACCCATACGTAGGACGTCTCTGCTTCTTCCGCGTATATTCAGGAAATATCGATGCAGGTAGCTACGTTCTCAATACTCGTTCCGGCAAGAAAGAACGTGTTTCACGTCTTTTCCAAATGCACTCAAACAAGCAGAACCCGATGGAACGCATCGGCTGCGGTGATATCGGTGCCGGCGTAGGTTTCAAAGATATCCGTACAGGTGATACTCTCTGTGCAGAAGATGCTCCAATCGTACTTGAAGCTATGGACTTCCCGGATCCTGTAATCGGTATCGCAGTAGAACCAAAAACTCAGAAAGACCTTGACAAACTCGGCGTTGGTCTCCAGAAACTTGCTGAAGAAGATCCGACATTCCGCGTGCAGACAAACGAAGAAACTGGTCAAACCGTTATCTCCGGTATGGGTGAGCTTCACCTTGATATCATTATCGACCGTCTCCGCCGCGAATTCAAAGTTGAATGTAACCAAGGTCGTCCACAAGTTACATACAAAGAAGCTATCACTCGCCCTGTAGAACTTCGCGAAGTATTCAAGAAGCAAACAGGTGGTCGCGGTAAATTCGCTGATATCATCGTACGCGTAGAACCGGTTGACGAAGGCTTTGAAGGTGGATTGCAATTTATCGACGAAGTTAAAGGTGGTAACATTCCTAAGGAATTTATCCCATCTATCCAGAAAGGTTTCCAGACCGCAATGAAAAACGGTGTGCTCGCAGGTTACCCTGTAGAACAGCTCAAAGTAACCGTTATCGACGGTTCTTTCCACCCGGTTGACTCCGACCAGCTTTCATTCGAGCTCTGTGCTATCTCGGCATTCAAGAAAGCATGCGAAAAAGCAGGTCCGGTACTTATGGAACCTATTATGAAGATAGAAGTTGTAACTCCGGAAGAAAGCATGGGTGACGTTATCGGTGACCTTAACAAACGCCGCGGACAGGTAGAAGGCATGGAAACAAGCCGTTCAGGTGCACGCGTTGTTAAAGCTAAAGCTCCTCTTGCAGAAATGTTCGGTTACGTTACAGCACTCCGTACTATCACTTCAGGACGTGCTACTTCTACAATGTCTTTCAGCCATTACGCAGAAGTAAGCAACTCTATAGCAAAAGCAGTCTTGACAGAATGTCAGGGCAGAGTAGATTTATTGAAATAATAAAAGAAACACAATATGAGCCAAAAAATTCGCATCAAACTCAAATCTTACGACCATAACCTCGTGGATAAATCCTCAGAGCAAATCGTAAAGACAGTGAAGGCTACAGGTGCAGTTATCAGCGGTCCTATTCCACTGCCTACTCACAAACGCATCTTCACAGTAAACCGCTCTACATTCGTGAACAAAAAATCACGCGAGCAGTTCCAACTTTCTTCTTACAAACGCCTCATCGACATCTTCAATGCAACAGCTAAAACAATCGATGCATTGATGAAACTCGACCTCCCAAGCGGTGTTGAAGTAGAAATCAAAGTGTAATACATATTATCACAATACGCATTCACTCTTCTCCTCTCTCCTTATAATATAATATACAAAACAAAAATTTTTTATTAACAAAACTTTTAATAACTACAGAAATGCCAGGATTAATAGGAAAAAAAATCGGAATGACATCCGTTTTCAGTGCCGACGGTAAAAATGTGCCGTGCACTGTTATCGAAGTAGGTCCTTGCGTAGTTACTCAAGTTAAAACCGCAGATAAAGACGGTTACGAAGCTATCCAGCTCGGTTTTGAAGACGTTAGCGAAAAACACGTATCAAAACCTGAAATGGGAGCATTCAAAAAAGCAGGAGTAACTCCAAAGCGCCACTTGGCCGAGTTCAAAGGATTTGGTGACCAATACAAATTGGGCGACACCCTCAGCGTTGACTTCTTCTCAGAAAGCGATTTCGTTGACGTTATCGGCACATCAAAAGGTAAAGGATACCAAGGTGTTGTAAAACGCCACGGTTTCGGTGGTGTAGGTCAAGCTACACACGGTCAGCACAACCGTCTGCGCAAGCCGGGTTCTATCGGTGCTTGTTCTTATCCCGCAAAAGTATTCAAAGGTATGAGAATGGCAGGACAGACCGGTAACGCTCGTGTTACAGTGCAAAACCTTCAAGTTGTGAAAGTTATCGCTGAACACAATGTATTGATGATAAAGGGTTCAATCCCCGGTAGTAAAGGTTCAATCGTAATAATTGAGAAATAATGGAACTCGCAATATATAATATTAAAGGAGAAGACACAGGACGCCGTGCCGTTCTGAACGATTCCGTCTTCGCAATCGAGGCTAACGAGCATGCATTGTATCTCGATGTTAAACAGTATTTGGCTAACCGTCGTCAAGGTACCCACAAATCTAAAGAACGTAGTGAAGTATCCGGCTCTACTCGCAAACTCCACAAGCAAAAAGGTGGTGGTGGCAGCCGTATCGGTGATATCAACTCTCCGCTTCTCGTTGGTGGAGCACGCGTTTTCGGTCCACGTCCACGTGACTACAGATTCAAACTTAACAAGAAAGTAAAACAGCTTGCTCGCAAGTCTGCTCTCTCTGTTAAAGCTGCTGAAAATAGCATTGTCATCGTTGAAGACTTCTCTTTTGAGGCACCAAAGACTAAAGAATTCGTAAAAATTGCTAAAAATCTTAAAATTGACGGCAAAAAAGTACTTCTCGTTTTAGCAACTCAAGAAAAAAACGTATTTTTGTCACTCCGTAACGTGCCCGGTGCATCAGTGATGAATGCAACGGACATCAATACGTACTCATTGCTCAACAACAACGCTATTGTCATCACTGAGAGTAGCCTTGAAGTGATTAATAACTTTTAAACCATAGAGAGGAACAAGACATGGAAATTACAATCAAACCGATAGTTACCGAGAAAGCAACTAAGCTTACAGAAAAGCTTAATCGCTACGTTTTTCGTGTTTCTCCGGATGCTAACAAGCATCAAATCAAATCCCTCGTGGAGAAACTTTATGGTGTAAAAGTCGTTAATGTTAACACTTTGGTTGTCAGAGCGAAAAACAAATCTCGTTGGACAAAAAGCGGACTTCTCCGCGGTAAGTCTGAAAGCTACAAGAAAGCATTCATCACTGTAGCAGACGGACAAGTAATAGACTTTTATAGCAATATCTAAATAATAAAATGGCAGTAAGAAAATTAAAGCCCACTACACCGGGGCAAAGACACAAAGTTATTGGCGTTTTCAAAGGTACCATCACTGCTACCACGCCAGAGAAATCTCTTACAGTCGGTAAAAAAAGCACCGGAGGACGTAACTCCGAAGGACATCTGACCACTCGATACCTTGGTGGCGGACACAAACGCAAATACCGTATCATAGACTTTAAGAGAACAAAAGACGGTGTACCCGCCATCGTAAAAAGCATTGAATACGACCCGAACCGTTCGGCTCGTATCGCATTGCTCTATTATGTTGACGGTGCTAAAGCTTATATTATCGCACCCAACGGACTCGAAGTTGGTGCCACTGTTGTGAGTGGAGCAGATGCTGCTCCGGAAGTTGGTAACGCTCTTCCTTTGAGCGCTATCCCGGTTGGTACACTCATTCACAACATTGAGTTGCGTCCCGGTCAAGGAGCTTTCCTTGCCAGAGCAGCTGGCACTTTTGCACAGCTCGTTTCGAGAGAAGGCAGCTATGCAATCATCAAATTACCTTCAGGCGAGACACGTAAAATCCTTGCAGCTTGTAAAGCTACCGTAGGTGTTGTGGGTAACAGCGAACATTCACTCGAACGCTCCGGTAAAGCAGGACGTTCACGCTGGCTTGGTCGTCGTCCACACAACCGTGGTGTTGTAATGAACCCTGTGGATCACCCAATGGGTGGTGGTGAAGGACGTGCGTCCGGAGGACACCCGCGTTCACGTAAGGGTCTTTACTCTAAGGGTCTTAAGACACGTGCTCCAAAGAAGCAATCTTCAAAGTACATCATTGAAAGAAGAAAAAAGTAATCTGATTAAAAATCATCAACTATGAGTCGTTCATTAAAAAAAGGCCCGTTTATCAGCGTTAAACTTGAAAAGAAAGTTGCTGCGATGGAAGAATCCGGCAAAAAGGCTGTAATCAAGACTTGGAGCCGTGCTTCAATGATTGCACCTGAATTTGTTGGACACACTTTCGCTGTTCACAACGGAAATAAGTTTATCCCTGTGTATGTAACTGAAAACATGGTAGGTCATAAATTAGGAGAATTTGCTCCTACACGTACTTTCCGTGGACACGCAGGTAACAAGAAAAAATAATCGAGGCCCGATAATAAAATAATTTTGAATAAAAAAGAAATTAAATAAAATGGGTGTAAGAAAAAGAAATTCAGCCAACGAAAGAAAGGAAGCACTCAAGAATGTGGCTTTTGCCAAATTAAACAACGTGCCGTCTTCACCACGCAAAATGCGTCTGGTTGTTGACCTCGTACGCGGCAAAGAAGTTTTCCACGCTCTTGGTATCCTTAAATTCTCTAATAAAGAAGCTGCTGCTAAAGTTGAAAAGCTCCTCCGCTCTGCTATCGCTAACTGGGAAGCTAAAAACGAACGCAAAGCAGAAAACGGAGAACTTTACATTAGCGAAGTGTACGTAGATTGTGCTACTACACTCAAGCGTCTCCGTCCGGCACCACAAGGTCGTGGTTATCGTATTCGTAAACGTTCAAACCACGTTACCCTCTTTGTAGATACTATTGATAACGTTAAAAAAGAAGCTTAACCATGGGACAGAAAGTAAATCCGATTAGCAACCGTTTAGGTGTGATTCGCGGCTGGGATTCTAACTGGTTTGAAGCCAACAAGAAAAAAGCAAGCGCCACATTACTCGAAGACTCTAAGCTTCGCAATTATCTTAACGTTCGCCTTGCAAAATCCAGCGTTTCACGCATTGTAATAGAGCGTACACTTAAGCGTATCACAATCACTGTATGCACATCCCGCCCGGGACTTATCATCGGTAAAGGCGGTGCAGAAGTTGACAAGCTTAAAGAAGAACTCAAGAAAATTACCGATAAGGACGTACAAATTAACATTTTTGAAGTAAAACGCCCTGAACTTGACGCCCAAATCGTAGCTAGCACAGTAGCTCGCCAGATTGAAGGCAAAATCGCCTATCGTCGTGCTGTTAAAACCGCTATCGCTTCCACTATGCGTACAGGTGCGGAAGGAATCAAAATCCAAGTTTCAGGCCGTCTCAACGGTGCTGAAATGGCACGTTCAGAAATGTTTAAAGAAGGACGTACTCCACTCCACACACTCCGTGCCGACATTGACTATGCACTCGTTGAAGCACATACAAAAGTTGGCGTTATCGGTGTGAAAGTATGGATTTGCCGCGGTGAAGTTTACGGCAAACGTGACCTCGCTCCGCAATTCACCTCTGCACAGAAAGAGTCTCGCAGCCAGTCCGGCAAAGGACAGCGCGGCCGCGGTTTCAGCAAAAAAAACAATAACCGTTAACCCCCAATTGAATCTGCAAAATGTTACAACCTAAAAAAACCAAATTCCGCCGCTCTCAAAAGGGCCGCATGAAGGGAAACGCACAACGCGGTAACCAATTGGCTTTCGGTTCCTTCGGTATCAAGACACTTGAAGCAAAGTGGATTACCGGTCGTCAAATTGAAGCAGCCCGTGTCGCAGTAACCCGTTATATGCAACGTCAAGGACAAATCTGGATCCGCATATTCCCTGATAAACCTATTACTAAAAAACCAGCGGAAGTACGTATGGGTAAAGGTAAAGGTAATCCGGAAGGATATGTTGCTCCTGTAACTCCGGGACGCATTCTTATCGAAGTTGAAGGCGTAAGCTACGAAATTGCAAAAGAAGCACTTCGTCTTGCTGCACAAAAACTTCCAGTAGTAACCAAGTTTATCGTAAGTCGTGATTACGATCCATCTCAAAACGTGTAATATAGGCTATGAAGAAAGAAGAAATCAAAGAACTCAGCACTTCAGACTTGCTTGAACGTCTTGAAGTTATGGAAAAGGAATATCGTCAGCTGACTATAAACCATTCCGTTTCTCCTATCGACAATCCTGCAAAAATCACTGCGGATCGTAAGATGATTGCTCGTGTAAAAACTGAGTTACGCAAAAGAGAAATTAATAACAAATAATTCAACACCCCAAAGTAATGGAAGAAAATAGAAATCTTAGAAAAGAACGCATCGGGGTCGTAACCAGCAACAAAGGCGACAAGACAATCACTGTTACCGTGAAATGGAAAGAACGCCACCCGGTATATGGTAAATTCGTCAACAAGTCTAAAAAATACCACGCACACGACGAAAATAACGAATGCAGCATCGGCGATACAGTTCGCCTTATGGAAACTCGTCCCTTGAGCAAAACCAAGAGATGGAGATTAGTAGAAATTATCGAAAAAGTTAAGTAATCATGATACAGACAGAATCACGTTTAACCGTAGCTGATAATAGTGGAGCTAAAGAAGTACTCTGCATCCACGTTTTAGGCGGCACCGGACGTCGTTACGCTTCTGTGGGCGATATCATCGTCGTTACAGTGAAAAGCGTTATCCCTTCCTCCGACGTTAAGAAAGGTACTGTTTCTAAAGCTGTAGTTGTTCGTACTAAAAAAGAAATCCGTCGTGCCGACGGCTCTTATATCCGCTTCGATGACAACGCTTGCGTATTATTAAACAATGCAGGTGAACTTCGTGGAACACGTATCTTCGGTCCCGTTGCTCGTGAACTCCGTGCAACTAACATGAAGATTGTATCTTTAGCACCTGAAGTACTTTAACCCTAACAAAAGAAATCGTAATGAATAAGTTACATATCAAAAAGGGAGATACAGTAGTAGTCTTGGCTGGAGATGACCGCGGCAAACAAGGCCGCGTCCTCTCTGTCCAGGTTGCTAAACAACGTGCAATCGTTGAAGG
Source organism: Muribaculaceae bacterium (assembly GCA_051871275.1). Taxonomy (GTDB): domain Bacteria; phylum Bacteroidota; class Bacteroidia; order Bacteroidales; family Muribaculaceae; genus CAJUPY01. The sequence continues at coordinate 45,453 of JBJECR010000057.1, forward strand.
TATCAACATGGTGACAAAACACACCAAACCCACAGCTAAGCACCCACAGGGTGGCCGCATCCAAATGGAAGCACCTATCCACATTTCTAACCTCAGCCTTGTTGACCCTAAATCCGGTAAGCCTACTCGCATCGCTATCAATGTGAAGGAAGACGGCACTAAAGTTCGCATCGCTAAAAAATCAGGAGAGGAAATTAAATAATGAGCACAGCTAATCTTAAAAAAGTCTATGCTGAGAGCATCGTTCCCGCTCTCATCAAGGAGTTTAAATACACTACTCCGATGCAAGTGCCAAGACTTGAAAAAATCGTTATCAATCAAGGCTTGGGACAAGCTACACAAGACAAAAAAATTATCGACGTGGCTATCAACGAGCTCACTGCCATCACTGGTCAGAAAGCAGTTGCTACTCTTTCACGCAAAGATATTTCAAACTTCAAGGTTCGTAAGAAAAACCCTATCGGCGTACGCGTAACACTCCGCCGCGAACGTATGTACGAATTCCTTGAACGTCTTATCCGTGTGGCTCTTCCACGTATCCGCGACTTCAAAGGTATTGAAGGAAAACTCGACGGCAGAGGTAACTACACTCTTGGTATTACCGAGCAGATTATTTTCCCGGAAATCAACATTGATAACATCACCAAGCTCCTTGGTATGAACATCACTTTTGTAACTTCTGCTAATACCGACGAAGAAGGTTTCGCACTCCTTAAACAATTCGGTTTACCATTCAAAAATAAATAATTGTAGAGTATGGCAAAAGAATCAATGAAGGCTCGTGAAGTAAAAAGAGCTAAACTCGTTGCAAAATACGCTGCTAAAAAAGCTGAACTCAAAGCAGACGGCAGCTTCGAAGCACTCCAAGCACTCCAGTTACTTCCTAAAAACGCTTCCTCAGTTCGCCTTCACAATCGTTGCAGCATCACAGGACGTCCTAAAGGCTATATGCGCCAATTCGGTATCTCACGTATCCAATTCCGCGAAATGGCTTCCGCAGGTCTTATCCCAGGTGTGAAAAAAGCAAGCTGGTAATATTTATTTTAATTAACAAAAACTACCAACAAGCCCAACACAACGATACGACAAGCAAAAAAGACAAAATTTTTTGAGTATTAAATATTGTTGGGACTAACCCAATCAATTTAAAACAAATTTAAAAATGACTGATCCAATAGCAGACTATCTGACAAGATTGAGGAACGCCATCAAAGCCAACCACCGCGTGGTGGAGGTGCCGGCCTCAAACTTGAAAAAAGAAATCACTAAGATTCTTTTTGAACAAGGCTACATTCTTAACTATAAGTTTGTAGAGGGTGAAACACCCGCAGGCATTATCAAAATCGCCCTCAAGTACGACAACGTTGACAAAGTCAACGCTATCAAGGGACTCAAGAGAGTTTCTCGCCCGGGTCTCCGCCAGTACTGTGGCTACAAAGATATGCCTAGAGTATTAAACGGTTTAGGTATCGCCATCCTTTCAACTTCGAAAGGTGTTATGACCAACAAACAGGCAGCTGACCTTAAAGTCGGTGGCGAAGTTCTATGTTATGTTTACTAATCTTAACTGAATGAATTATGTCAAGAATAGGTAAAGCTCCAATCGAAATCCCTGCAGGTGTTACCGTCAAAATCGACGACAACAACCTCGTTACAGTTAAAGGTCCTAAAGGCGAACTTTCACAAGCCGTAAACTCTGACATCACTGTCAAAGTTGAAGATAACCACATCGTGCTCACAAGACCATCTGACGACCGTCAGCACCGTTCACAGCACGGACTCTATCGCGCTCTTATCCACAATATGGTGGTTGGCGTTTCTACCGGTTATCGCAAAGAAATGGAATTAGTAGGCGTTGGTTACCGTGCTACATCCACAGGACAAGTTCTCGAACTCGCGCTCGGTTATTCCCACGCAATATATATCAAACTTCCTGCTGAAGTTAAAGTTGAAGCAAAGACTGAACGTAACAAGAACCCGCTTATTATCCTTGAAAGCGACGACAAACAACTCTTAGGACAAGTTTGTGCTAAAATCCGTTCACTCCGTAAACCTGAACCTTACAAAGGTAAAGGTATTAAGTTTGTGGGCGAAGTTATCCGTCGTAAGTCAGGTAAATCGGCAAGTGCTAAATAATTTTAATTGATATTATCATGATTTCAAAGATAGAAAGAAGAATAAAAATCAAAACTCGCATTCGTGGTAAAGTATCAGGCACTGCAAGCCGTCCACGTCTGTCTGTCTTCCGCAGCAACAAACAGATTTACGCTCAGCTCATCGATGACCTCGCAGGCAAAACCCTTGCCGCTGCTTCTTCTAAAGGTCTCACTGAAGGCAACAAAAGCGAAATCGCTGCACAAGTAGGCAAAGCCATCGCTGAAAAAGCTCTGGCTGCCGGTATCACTGAAGTTGTTTTCGACCGTAACGGATACCTCTTCCATGGTCGTGTTAAATCATTAGCTGACGCTGCTCGCGAAGGCGGACTTAAATTCTAATCAGATTATGGCAAATAAGAATAATAGAGTAAAATCAACTAATGATCTTGAACTCAAAGATCGTCTCGTTGCCATCAACCGTGTTACAAAAGTTACCAAAGGTGGACGTACTTTCACTTTCGCCGCTATCGTAGTTGTTGGTAACGAAAACGGTATCGTTGGCTGGGGACTCGGTAAAGCCAATGAAGTTACTGCAGCTATCCAGAAAGGTGTTGAAGCTGCTAAGAAAAACCTTATCCAGGTGCCTATCCACAAAGGTACTATTCCTCACGGACAGGAAACAAAATTCGGCGGTAGCCGCGTTTTGCTCCTCCCTGCTGCACAAGGTACAGGTGTGAAAGCCGGTGGTGCTATGCGTGCCGTGCTTGAAAGCGTGGGTGTGACAGACGTCCTTGCTAAATCTAAAGGCTCTTCAAACCCTCACAACCTCGTAAAAGCCACTATCGCTGCTCTCGCTGAAATGAGAAGCCCCGCTCAAGTAGCTCAAAACCGTGGTATCTCAGTAGAAAAAGTATTCAAAGGCTAAATCTTCGTTTTACAATGGCACAGATTAAAATTAAACAAATTAAAAGCCGCATCAACTGCCCTGCAGTGCAAAAGCGTACACTCGACGCTCTCGGCTTGAGAAAAATGAATCACACCGTTGTCAAAGAAGACACTCCGGCTGTGATGGGAATGGTAAACAAAGTTCGTCACTTGGTTGAAGTGACTAACGCTTAAATTTTTCTTACAACTATGAACTTAAGTAATCTTAAACCTGCTGTAGGCTCTACACATAGAAAGACTCGTATCGGTCGCGGACCCGGTTCCGGCAAAGGCGGTACATCTACTCGCGGACACAAAGGCGCTAAATCCCGTTCAGGATATAGCCGCAAAATCGGATTTGAAGGCGGTCAGATGCCTATCCAGCGTCGTCTCCCTAAATTCGGTTTCAAAAACATCAACCGCAAAGAGTACAAACCGGTTAATCTTGCAGTTATCGAAGCTCTCGCTGCTGCTAAGAACCTTGAAAAAATCGGTATCGAAGAATTCCGTCAGGCAGGACTTTACGATGGCAAAATGCCCGTTAAAGTTCTCGCTAACGGCGAATTAACTCGTGCTCTCACCGTAGAAGCACACGCTTTCTCTGCCGCTGCACAGAAAGCTATCGAACAAGCAGGTGGTTCAATCAATAAACTTTAATAAACATGAGCTTTTTCCAAACACTTAAGAATATATGGACAATCAAGGAGCTGCGTGAACGCCTTGCAGTGACTTTCCTCCTCGTACTCGTTTATCGTCTCGGCTGTTACATCGTACTCCCGGGAATTGCACCGAGCGACTTGGATGCACTCGCAAACTTCACAAACCGCAGCGGCTTGATGCAATTGCTCGATATGTTCTCAGGTGGTGCATTCTCACAGGCTTCCATTTTCGCTCTCGGTATCATGCCATACATCACGGCATCTATCGTTATTCAGCTCCTCGGTATGGTGTTGCCATCATTCCAGAAAATGCAGCGTGACGGCGAAAGTGGACGTCAGAGACTGAATCAATACACTCGTTACCTCACAGTGCTTATCCTTCTCCTTCAAGGTCCGGCTTACCTCTGGAACCTTTCAGTACAAGTGCAAAGCGCAGGCGGTAACGCACAAATGACGTATTGGACAATCATTTACCTGACTATCATCCTTGCAGCAGGCTCCATGTTTATTATGTGGCTTGGTGAGAGAATCACGGACAAAGGTGTCGGCAACGGTATCTCTTTCATTATCCTTGTCGGTATCATCGCCCGTCTCCCGCAAGCACTCCGTTTTGAATTTGTTAGTCGCCTCCCGGGAGCTGACGGCTCTCAAGGCGGACTCGTGATGTTCCTCGCCGAACTTATTCTCCTCTTCGCTGTTACTGTAGGAGCTGTCCTCCTCGTTCAGGGAACAAGAAAAGTGCCTGTACAGTACGCTAAACGTATCGTTGGCAACAAACAGTACGGCGGTGCTCGTCAGTACATCCCTCTGAAAGTAAATGCAGCAGGCGTTATGCCTATCATCTTCGCACAAGCTATTATGTTTATTCCAATCACTCTCGCAGGATTCGGAACAAGCGAAAGCTCTACAGGATTTATGGCAGCGTTTGCAGACATCAACGGTTTCTGGTATAACCTTGTGTACTTCATCATGATTGTGGCGTTCACATACTTCTATACCGCGATCACCGTCCGCCCAACTCAAATGGCGGAAGATATGAAGCGTAACAACGGCTTCATCCCGGGTGTCAAACCGGGCAAGAAAACTGCAGAATACCTTGACTCTATTATGTCAAGAATTACACTCCCCGGTTCATTATTCCTCGGAGTTGTCGCTATCCTCCCTGCATTTGCCCGTGCATTCGGTGTAAGCCAGAATTTCGCTCAATTCTTTGGTGGAACGTCACTTTTGATTCTTGTCGGTGTTGTCCTCGACACTCTCCAGCAGATTGAGACACACCTTATGATGCACCACTACGACGGCTTGATGAAAGACGGACAAATTAAAGGCCGCACAACAGGCAGTATGTATTAATAGTCATCAGAAACATTTATATTAACGCTATATTAAATGATCTATCTCAAGACACTTGAAGAAATAGACAAAATGAGGAAAGCCTCAGACCTTGTCAGCCAAACACTCGGCGAACTCGCCAAGTGGGTGGCTCCGGGTGTCACAACTCGCCATCTCGACACCATTGCTCGCGAATTTATTTGCGACAATGGCGGTCGTCCGGCTTGTTTGGGATATGGCGGCTTCCCCGGCACACTGTGTATTGAAGTTAACGAAACTGTTGTACACGGATTTCCCTCAAACTATTCCCTTCGCGAAGGTGATATAGTAGGGTTGGATTGTGTTGTGGAACTTGACGGATATAACGGCGACCAGTGCTACACTTATCCCGTTGGCGATATAGCTCCGGAAGTTAAAGCCCTCTGCGAAACCACAAAGGAATCGCTTTACAAGGGAATAGAGCAGTGCAAAGTTGGAAAACGCATAGGCGACATCGCAAATGCTATCCAAACTTTCTGCGAACACCGAGGCTACACCGTAGTACGTGAAATGTGCGGACACGGAATCGGCAAAAAAATGCACGAAGACCCCGAAGTGCCAAACTATGGCAGAAAAGGTATAGGACCCGTTCTCAAAAACGGTATGTGCATCGCAATCGAGCCGATGATTAACCTCGGGAGCAAAAACATCGTAATAGAGCAAGACGGATGGACTTGCCGTACTAAAGACCGCAAACCATCTGCTCACTACGAACACACAGTTGCACTCTATGGCGACCAAACACATATCCTCACCACATTTGATTATATACAGCAAGTACTTGGCGACAGATTTATTTAAAAATTTATGGCAAAACAAGCAGCAATAGAACAAGACGGCACGATTGTAGAGGCTCTCTCTAACGCTCAGTTCCGTGTCGAACTCGAAAACGGACATGAAATCATTGCACACATCTCCGGTAAAATGAGAATGCACTATATCCGCATCCTCCCCGGTGACAAAGTGCGTGTGGAAATGTCACCCTACGACCTGTCAAAAGGACGTATTGCATTCAGATACAAATAAACAAAAAAAATACCAAGAATATGAAAGTAAGAGCGTCAATCAAAAAGCGCACACCGGACAGCAAAATAGTACGTCGCAAAGGACGTCTGTACGTTATTAACAAAAAAAATCCTAAGTATAAACAGCGTCAAGGATAATATTTTATTATTTTTGAATAAAAAATTTCAATAAAATATGGCAGTAAGAATCGTGGGAGTGGACCTCCCCCAAAACAAAAGAGGTGAAATCGCCTTGACTTATATCTTCGGCATCGGTCGCAGTGCAGCCAAATCTATTCTCGACAAAGCCGGAGTTGATAAAGATATTAAAGTAAAAGACTGGTCCGACGACCAAGCAGCAAAAGTACGTGAAGTTATCTCCGCTGACTATAAAGTAGAAGGTGACCTCCGTAGCGAAATCCAGCTTAACATCAAGCGTCTTATGGATATCGGTTGCTACCGTGGTATCCGTCACCGTATCGGTCTCCCTGTTCGCGGACAGAGCACTAAAAACAATGCTCGTACTCGAAAGGGACGTAAGAAAACAGTTGCAAACAAGAAGAAAGCTACTAAATAAACTTGAATTATGGCAAAGAAAACAGTCGCAGCTAAAAAGAGAAACGTCAAAGTTGACGCTGCTGGTCAGCTCCACGTTCACTCATCTTTTAACAACATTATCGTTTGCTTGGCAAACAGCGAAGGACAAGTCATCTCTTGGTCTTCTGCAGGTAAAATGGGATTCCGTGGCTCCAAAAAGAACACTCCGTACGCAGCACAAATGGCTGCTCAGGACTGTGCTAAAGTCGCTTACGACCTCGGTCTCCGCAAAGTTAAAGCATACGTTAAAGGACCTGGTAACGGTCGCGAATCAGCTATCCGTACAGTTCACGGTGCAGGCATTGAAGTAACTGAAATCATCGACGTTACTCCACTCCCACACAACGGTTGCCGTCCTCCTAAAAGAAGAAGAGTTTAATCTCGGCAACAGCGTTTATTCATTAAGATTTAATTCTAAATTATTTATTTCTCCATTCTCTAATCAAATTTTCAGACTCATTGCTCGCACAAAGTGAAATTGACCATAATTTTCTTCACCTCTCTATGGTCGCGGCTGCACAATGTGCTTGCATTAGCTGAATAAACAAAAGAAAATTTAAAATGGCAAGATATACAGGTCCTAAGACCAAAATCGCACGTAAATTTGGAGAACCCATCTTTGGTGAAGATAAAGTGCTTCAACGCCGCAACTTCCCACCGGGTCAGCACGGAGCTAACAAACGCAGAAAAACTTCTGAATACGGTATGCAGCTCCGCGAAAAACAAAAAGCTAAATACACTTACGGAGTTCTTGAACGTCAGTTCCGTAACCTCTTCGAGAAAGCTTCACGCCTCGGTGGTGTGACTGGTGAAATCCTTCTCCAGCTCCTCGAAAGCCGTCTGGACAACGTTGTATTCCGTCTCGGTATCGCTCCTACTCGCCCTGCTGCTCGTCAGCTCGTTCTTCACCGTCATATCACCGTTAACGGAGAAGTTGTAAACATCGCCTCTTACTCTGTTAAACCGGGTGACGTTGTTGGCGTTCGCGAAAAATCTAAAGCTCTCGAAGTTATTGCAGATGCTCTCTCCGGTTTCAACCACAGCAAATACCCTTGGATTGAATGGGACGAAGCTTCTAAAAGCGGTAAATTCCTCCACGTGCCTGCACGCGAAGATATCCCTGAAACTATCAAAGAGCAACTTATCGTCGAGTTGTATTCTAAATAATAATTAAAAATTTCATCCATGGCTATTTTAGCATTCCAAAAACCTGACAGAGTCCTTATGTTGGAAGCCAACGACTTCTTTGGCAAATTTGAGTTCAAGCCACTGGAGCCGGGCTATGGTACTACCGTTGGTAACGCCCTCCGCCGTATCCTTCTCGCTTCACTTGAAGGTTACGCTATCTCTTCTATCAAAATCCCCGGCGTGAAACACGAGTTTGATACCGTTCCCGGAGTTAAGGAAGACGTGAGCAACATCATCCTTAACATCAAGAAAATTGACCTCAAACAAACCGTTGAAGATACAGACTTCGAAAAAGCACAAATCGTCATTCCGTCAGGAAAGGAGGTTTTCAAGGCAGGTGACCTCGACGCCGTTATTAAAGGCTTTGAAGTCCTTAACCCGGACCTCGTAATTTGTCATTTGGATCCTGAAGCAAGCTTCTCGATGGAATTTACTATTAATAAGGGTAGAGGTTGGACCCCTGCCGATGAGCAGAACCTCAACACTGATGACGTGAACGTTATTGCTATCGACTCTATCTATACCCCTATTAAAAACGTTAAAACTTCTGTCGAAAACTTCCGCGTTGACCAAAAGACCGACTACGAAAAACTTCTCATTGAAATCACTACTAACGGCTCTATCCATCCTAAAGATGCTCTCAAAGAAGCCGCTAAAATCCTCATCTACCACCTTATGCTCTTCTCCGATGAGAAAATTACTCTCGAAACTACTGAAGAAGACGGTAATGAAGAATTCGATGAAGAAGTACTCCACATGCGTCAGCTCCTCAAAACAAAGCTCGTGGATATGGACCTCTCTGTCCGTGCACTCAACTGCTTGAAGAGCGCTGAAGTGGAAACCCTCGGTGAACTCGTTGTTTTCAACAAAACCGACCTCCTCAAATTCCGTAACTTTGGTAAAAAATCGCTCACTGAGCTCGACGAGCTTCTCGCGAAACTTAACCTCTCATTCGGAATGGATATTTCAAAATACAAATTAGACAAAGAGTAATTTATAACGATGAGACACAATAAAAAATTTAATCACCTTAGCCGCACTAAAGCTCACCGCGACGCACTTCTGGCAAACATGACTATCGCTTTGATTCTCCGCAAAAGAATCTTCACTACACTTGCCAAAGCTAAAGCACTCCGCGTCTATGCTGAGCCTATCATCAACCGCGCTAAAGAAGACAGCATGGCTAACCGCCAGCTCGTGTTCAAATATCTTCAGAACAAAGAAGCTGTTACTGAACTTTTCAAAAACATCTCTGAAAAAATCGCTGAACGTAACGGTGGTTACACTCGTATCCTCAAAACTGGTAACCGTCTCGGTGACAACGCTAAAACTTGCTTTATCGAACTCGTTGACTACAACGATGCTCTCCTTAAAGACAAAGGCGAAAAGAAATCCGGACGTACTCGCCGTTCTCGCAAATCCGCTCCTAAAGCTCAAGCAGCTCCGGAAGCAGTTGCAGAACAAACTGCAGAAAACGCTGAATAATTTCGAGATAAAACTCTATAAATACGAAGCCTGCCCGCGATTCCACTCCGAGCAGGCTTTTTTACGCCTTTCCCGATTCTCTAAGAGCCATTTTTTAAGACACCAATTCTTGCACGGCAAACCCTGCCCCAACTTTCACCCTGGCGGGGTGAGTTTTTGTTGGGGGTCAGGGGGTTGGGGGT
>JBJECR010000058.1:0-3359 GCA_051871275.1 Muribaculaceae bacterium
GAGGGGTGATGTTTTGCTATCCCACAGGTAGCGTCAGTGGCGAAGCCGATTCCGCTACCCGGGGATGTGACTGAAACACAGGTCAAAATGAGCTAAGTCGTATAGATTTTGCTCATTTTGCAGATATGCTAAGTCGTATAGACTTTGCTACCTTATTGATGCAAAAATTGGCAAGGTCATATACGACCTAGCCAATTTTTGGGTGGGGGTGATGTTTTGCTATCCCACAGGTAGCGGAATCGGCTTCGCCTCTTCCGCAACCCGGGGTTAACAGATTGCCGCAAAATCTCCGATTTTGCATCTTGGCGTCACCCCGGTTTACTTGACAGGTTCTCTCCGTAAGATACCAGATTGCCGCAAAATCTCCGATTTTGCATCTTGGCGTCACCCCTGTTCACTTGACAGGTTCTCTCCGTAAGATACCAAATTGCCGCAAAATCTCCGATTTTGCATCTTGACGGCATCCCGGTTTACTCCGCAAATTCGCTTGGGAAGCCGCTACACTGCAAGCCAATCATGCATTATGCATTATGAATTATGCATTAAAATCACTCTCGTCTCTTGACAAAAAAAGGCGGACACCTTTGCGATGCCGCCTTTTTTATTATTGAAAACAGTGATTATTATCTGATAAATTGCTTGCTTACCTTGTTGCCTTGGCGTACGATATAGATGCCCGGAACGAGGTTACCTGCTTTTACTTCCACACCATTCAGGTTGTAGTACTGTGCAGGTGCTTCTGTTTCTACTACTTCGATGTCTTCAACACCTGTGGAGTCTTTGCCCGGTGATACGAATACGTATGCAGGAACGAGTGTTGCACTTTCGTCAAGGCTTGCAGGAGCTTCAGTGCTTGCTGTGCCCTTACCGAAGTTTGTACCGTCTGATACGATGATTTCGCCATCAGCAAATTTCACTACCACGCCTGTGCCGTCTGATTCAAGAGTTACCACTGCAGCTGCAGTTTCATCGGCTGTTGTAGTGAGACCTGTTGCATCAACTCCGATATAGCGACGAGTGATAGTACCACCACCATAGAGTTTGAAACCGCCTTCTGCCGGAACAAGTTCAAATTCGTCAATGCTGAACTGACCTTTTTTAAGATTTAAGCTTGTTTTGTTATTTTCAGTATCTACTTCAACGCTTGCAGCAGCACCTGCAATTGTGCCTTCTGCTGCGTTATTGCGGCTAACTGCAATTTTGTTTGTAGCATCTACGAGTGTTACGAATTTGCCCTCTGTGAGTTTTGAAGTTTCGTTCTGCATTTCGTATGAAATGTCATCACCATGTTCAAATGCATCTTCCCATTCAAATGTGATGCTGTTAAATACTACTGCTCCGTTTGATACGATAATAATATAATTGTATCCCGGATTTTCTATTACGTATGGTTCAGCTTGTATAGCTATTTCAGTTGCTATAGCTTTTCCTATTTTTGATTCATCGCTGTTGTATGCATAAGCTTCATCAGTTGAAGGTTTCGTAGTTCCAGTTGCACTATATGCTACATAAGGAGTGTTTTTACCAAAAACGTATGCTTTACCAGCAATATTGCTCTTTTCAGTATTTATATTTAAAATAATTTTAGTTACTTTTCCTACTGACTGTGTCATATAGATAGCTGAACCCAATCCGTTTGAATTAGAATTAAGTTGCATACCAATATTTTTAGAAACACGTCCGGCATATTCAGCACCATTTTTAACTTTTCCGCTAAATGATGTATATGAAGTTCCTGTAACGCCGGTATCATCAACAGTGATTACATCCACAACTTTATAAGGATTAGCAACAGTGAAAGTAGCAGTTGCAGTAGAAGTTTCGTTGTATTTGTTTGTCACTTCAATTTTTATAGTTACTTCAGTTCCTGCTGCGTATTTTTTTGCATCAACGTACCATGAACCTGAAGAAGGATCTGTTGTAGCGAATTCGGCACTTAATACATCGTTGTAATAAACTTTTGCAGAGCAACCGCTTTCCCAGCTATAATTGATGTAGCTGCCTTGCTTAACATCTCCGCCTGTTACAACTTCGCCTGCTTCATTCGTGAACACTGCTTCTGCAGGGGTTGGAGCATAAAGAGTTACAGGTTTTTTAAGAGTTTCACTTTGAGGAAGAGTACCTGTTGGGTCAACAGCGTATGCCTTAATAGTGAAAGATTCGCCTTCAGTTGGAGCATTGAGAGTAACGGTGTTGTTTTCTACAGAAGTGTAAGATTCAGAACCGTCAAGATTATAAAGAATATAAGCACCTTCAGTGCTTGTGCTGATAGTGAATTCTGCACCATAAAGCATTTTGGCGGTTGCAGTGGTGGTTGGGGTTGCTACTTGGTCTGCTGAGCCTTCTTCAACAGTGATGGTTATTTTAGTAATTTGAACATTGTATTTAGAACTTATAACCAATCTTAAGACCTGTCCTGCTGCTTGTTTGTCTGCCGGTATGTTATAGGTATAGGCAGAACTTGTTGTAGAAAAAGTTTGAGAAGCAACAATTTCAGTTCCTGCATTATCAGTAATTTTGATCGCCGCAGATTTACTACATCCAGAGGAATTATTAATTACAATTTTTGTTACTGTACCTGTAAAAGCAGGCAGTTCAATATAATCACCTATTCCTTTCCCTATAAGCAGGTATTTGTTTGAATTCCAATAACCTGAGTTAGTCCAACTTAAATTATAAGTATATCCCGTTGCCGTTGAGGTATATGTGCCACTACCTGATTCACTCTGATTACTAGTATCAAGATTCCAAATATTTGTGCTGAAATCTTCTACAACTTCCGTAGCTGCAGACATCTGCGATAAGCAGAGCAAGCAGAAAGAAATAAAAAGTAAAAATTTTTTCATAATAAAAACGTAAATTAAGTTAATTATGTAGTTGATAAAAATTCGGAAAGAAAATATATAGTTTTAAGTGAGTTGTTTTAGTTATAAAAAAGTGCCTGAAAGGGTCTAAAAATGAATAAAAATTCAGAAAACAAGCATATTGTTATGCACCTCCGAATTTTGTCGCAAAGATAATAAATTTTATTGAAATAGGCTCTAAAATAGAGATATTAATTTTTTGTGAAAAATAGTCAAGGGTCGAGAGTCAAGAGTCAAGTGTAGTGACGTGGCATGCCGCGGCATCCGAGATGAAGTAGCGGAGTTTAATGTAATGCATGATGCATAATTCATAATGCATAATTTTTGGTTACTTGGGATGCCGCAGCATGAGTGGCATCCGAGATGAACCTGCGGAGAGAACCGGGGAAACGCCAAGGGTAGTGCCGTGGCATGCCAAGTGAACCTGCGGAGTGAGTTTTGAAAACGCCAAGGTGCAAGCTTGGAAAGCTTGCGGCAATCTGTTAACCCCGGGTT
>JBJECR010000059.1:0-3296 GCA_051871275.1 Muribaculaceae bacterium
TGAAATCCCTTTTCATTCCCTTTGGCGAAAGCCGTTCATGTCCGTTTCATATCATTTGGTATTAAGTGCATCATTAAAATCTGTCAGGCTTTCCGCAATAGAGGCTTTTACGTTTTCTCCCGCTTCCGCCACATCGGAGAACTGTTCTTGCAGGAGAGCGAGTGCCACCTGCTCATCCGTACTCACTTCACCGCCTACCCAAGCAATGTTTATGGGTTCTTCAGCAGAATTGTAGATGAAAAATGTTGTAGCCACGGTTGCTATCAGTGCCAATGTTGCGGCATAAGCGAGGATTCTGCGGAAAGAGAAAACTTTTTTTCGCACTTTGCGTTTCGCTATTCTTTGTGCGGCGAAAAACCCCATTACGGCACGAGTTTCATCTATAATCGTGGTAGAACAGTTTGTGTTCACAAGCACCTCACGCAGGATTTTTTCCTCCTCCGTAGAAGTTTCTCCCCGGAAGTATTTTTCTGCGAGAAGTTCTATTTGTCTGATGGTGTTGTTATCTAATTGTTCCATAATTATTATATATTTCGCGTACTTTTTTGCGAGTACGGCTAAGTATTACTCTGATATTTGCTTCCGTTGTGTGATGATATTGTGCAATTTCGTCAAATTCCCAGCCGTCGCGGTCACGTTGGTAGAGGATTTCTCTTTGCTGTTCTGTGAGACTATGTTCTATAATATCTGTCACATCGGATAGCGTGTCTGTTGCATTGTCTTCATCGTCGGGAAAGTCCGGAATGTTGCCAATTTCCTCCATTTTGTGGTTTGCGGAGCGGCGAAAATTGTCAATGCAGATATTTTTGACAGTTGTAACCAATGTTCCTTCCGCTTGCTGCTTGTTTTCAATTTTCTCCGTTTTTTCCCATAGGCGGATGAAAGCGTCTTGGAGAGCATCGTCAACTTCCTCATCATTTTCTATATAGCGACGAGAAACGGCTTTGAGCTTTTCCCGAAGTGTGATAAAAACCGATGTGAAAGTTTGCTTATCCATTGTCTTTTTTTGTTGTTCTTTTGTCTTATAGACGCAACAAAACGGAATTTGTTACAATGACCGTGATTTTTTTTTGAAAAATAGAAAATAGGTGATGTGAAACAGGCTCTTTGTAGCAAAAACTACAGTGTTATGGACTCGCTTAATTTTAGCATTGAATTATCATTCGCTTTAATGGGTGGAAAGGTTTGGAACCCCAAAAAATAGGGTGAATTTTATAAAATCAGAAATGGGTTGTCGTCTCGACAACCCATAACCTAAACCTTTATCTTAATCTAATACTATGAAAAACACATTGCAAAGTAACGCAAATTTTATGAGATGGACAAATCTTTGTAACAGTTTTGTATTAAAAGCTGTTAATAATGCCATTTTTTAGTGAAATTTATTGGAAAAATTGCAAAAAATCCGGGCGTGACAGGATTTTAATGCAGTCAGACTGCGTAGCTATAAGATTTATTGCGGCGAGAGCATCAATGGCGGAATTAAATTCTTCCGTATTATTAGTGAAGAAATCAGAAATATTGTTTTTGCTTGCACTAATAGTGATATTTTTTGCCGTGCGGTAAGTGTTGCTCAGCAGAAAGCATGCAAAACGCTCCTGATAATTTCCACCTATGAATTGAGAAATGTTATCACCCTTGTTTTGGCTACCGGCAGAAAGGGCATTTATATAATTCAACATCAGGATTGAATTTCCTGAGATAAGTTTCATATAGTCAAACTTCTCTATCTGAACCACATTTACGGGGGTAACAGCGGTGATATCGCAGGGATAAGTTGTGGCGGTGCCGAAAAGATATTCCACAGCAAGTGCGGCAGGAGCATCAAGAGTTTGCGAAACCGATATGGATGCGTTTTTGCGTTTGTTGCAGTAGTTCGTAGTTAAAGTTACACTACCGGAAATGAGCAGCTTTATGTGTGAGCACTGTTCCCCGGCAGAAGCTATTTTTTCTCCGGCAGAATATTTTACAAAATGAAACTTTGTTTTGCCTGTTATTTCAAGCATTTTTTCGCGACTTACGCCATTAAGCAATGGCACGCTCATCAACACCGTGTATATATCATTCATATAAGAGTCTCTTTTTTGTTATTGCAAAGGTAATTAATTCTTTTTGGTTTTGCGATAAAGTTGATAACTATTTATAAGATTTTGCCATGCGATGTATGCAGCCGGACCAACGGATGTGATGGGGTGAAAAAATGTGAGGCACATCCACACTGCGAGTACGGTGTTTTTCTGTCCCAATCCTTGTGCTCCCACAATTTTGTCGCCATTACGTTTGCCGAGTTTACGTCCTACATAAAACTGGAGGCAGCAAACTACCAGTGAAAGAACTGCCATTGCTATCATCACGCCCACATGCTCGTGGTGCTTTATCATATAACTTACCGCATTTCCTACTACTATCACCAGCGAAACGGACCATATATAAAATGATATGGACTGGTGGTTTGCAATGCCTGAATGGAGTTTCGGAGCAACTTTGCGGAGCAGTAGAGCCACTGCAAGCGGTGCAATTATCAGCGGCACTACTTGCATGGAAATTCTTACTGTTGCACTCCAGATGCTCATATCTGCGTTGCTACCTATAAGGCTGAACAAAATAGGGGATATTATAGCTACGGCAAGATTGCTCACTATGGAATATGTGGCAAGTCGTGTCACGCTTCCACCCAACATCCCGGTTACTACCGGTGCCGCTGTTGCTGTGGGGCAGAAAATGCAGATAAATGTGGCTACTGCAAGGTCTTCATTTATGAAACGGAGTAATAAGTATGCTAACAATGCTCCGGGAATCTGAACTGCAAGCAGTCCCCACGACAAGTTTGTGATACGAAATTCGGAAATTTTTACTTTGCAAAAGGTGATGAGAAGCATCACAAATATCAAGTATGGAGCAAATGGTGATAAATAGCCTATTTGCTTGTGAAAAATTGCTCCTATCAGCATTGCTAACGGAAGCATAAAAGGTTTTATCTTGTTCCTTAAAATTGCACCTTGCATATATTTATTCTCTTTAACTTATCTTTTAGCCTGCTCAATGACTGCCTCATTTTTTAACATTTCTTTTTAAACAGGCTCTTAAAATTGTACCTCGCATATATTTCTATTCAAAATCACTGCAAAATTACACATTAATTTTTTTACTGCGAAATTTTATTTCTTTATTGAAAATATTTAACTTTGCGAAAACCAATTCCTTTTTGTTATGAAACGCTTTCTTTTTTTCTTGCTTCTCCCGGGAGTTTGACACTTTGTCCTTCAAAAAAAATATTTAAATAATTGACACAAAAT
>JBJECR010000060.1:0-14694 GCA_051871275.1 Muribaculaceae bacterium
TGATGGCTTTTCAATAGCAGTTATGTAATGCTTTCGGATAGCTGAATAGTTACGTGCGGATGCTGTAATGTTAAAATTTTTCACTTCGCTTCCTGCGGCATTTTTGTAGTAGTCCAAAGTTGTTCCCTTGCTGGAAGCAAAGTCAAAAAGCTCTGAAAGACCGGCAAAATATCTCGTACCATAGTCAACTTTTGGCTGAATAACCATACCCATACAGTATTCGGAATTTGAATAGCGATTAAAACGCGTATCCACAACAGCAGGAGTGTTATAAGCATTATTTCCGTAGAAAACATAGTTGAATGTAGCGGAAGATTGTTTTGTCTTGTTCAGGAAAAGATTATAGTTCACGTTCACACGGCAATTTTGCGGAGTGAGAATTGGATTACTTGAGTCGCCCTGGAAAAATCGTATAGGAGCATAGATGGAAGACTGTCCGTTGCAAGCATCAAACACGTTGCTTTGGATGTTTACTGTAGTGGAATTGGAATATGCAATATAATTTAGGTATATTGAAAATTCGCCTGTTGTGGATCCAATAGTACGGTTAAGGTCTCCCACATTCTTAAATTGGTTGTTTAGAATATTGATAGTGTTTTGAGCATTAGCCACGCAGATGCTTGTTCCGCCGTCTGTAAACTTATTGTCGTTTATATTCAGAGTGCCGTATGCACCGGAAACAACAACGAGGTTTGCAGTAGCAGTAGCACTTCCTTCAAATGTATTATGGCAGATATTCACGTTGTTATAGCGACGATGCACATTAGCATCTTTTGCCGCATCTCCGGTGTATGCATCACCTAATTTCACCACACCTATGTAACGACCTTTTGAGAGAGATGAATTATAAACCTTGTTGAAAACAAAGTTAAAGCCGTCAATAGGTGCGGAAGGTGTTGCAGTGAGGTTTGTGACACAGCCTGCATCGGTGAAAGCAAAGCCGTTTATAGTGACACCGTTTGCATTTACGGTGATAGCTCCTGTAATCACACTTTCTGCATTGTTGCGTGTGCCGGAACGTTCATCTCCGTTTGCATTAGCTCCCAAAAGTGTAATCTTTGGTACACCGATAGCTACATT
Organism: Muribaculaceae bacterium; assembly: GCA_051871275.1. GTDB lineage: Bacteria > Bacteroidota > Bacteroidia > Bacteroidales > Muribaculaceae > CAJUPY01. The sequence goes on from JBJECR010000060.1 coordinate 1,081, forward strand.
TCCCGTATAGTCTCCCGACTCAAAATAGAAATTATCACCTTCGTCTGCTACGTTTGGAATCTGCTGCAGTGAAGATAAGATGTTCTCACCTCCGGTAAAAGTTCTGTCTGCATACTGAATAGTTTCACCTGCTCCAACAGTCCTGTTTGTAACCAAATAATCTTTCGCAGAAGATGCAAATGCACACAGCATAGCAACTGCAACACAAATTTTTCTCATAATTCAAACGATGTAAGTGGGTTGGTATTTATTTTTTTGCAAAAATATAAATTATGAAGCGTACAAAAAAAAAATTAATATTCTTTCACAATATTTTGCATAAATAAAACAATGGTTGCACTATCCGGGGACAAAATTATTGCAAACAAAGGTTAAAAACATGACCGCAGCATAAATGTACCTGTATTGGATACATCTAAAATAGAATCATTATTTCTTTACCTCCCAATGCCCACCTTTGTCAACACCTATTCGCTTAATACTTCCTTCTGCCACCAATCTTTCCAAACGTCTTTTAATTGTGCTGTCGTGTAGTCCTAACCGCTTGGCTAATTCTAAGCGAGAAATGCTCGGATTTTCTTGAATCAAATCTAAAATTCGTTTTTTCCGGTCGGTTTTTGCATTTTCCGGTCGGTTTTCGCTTGTTTTCCGGTCGGTTTTTGTTTTTTCTGGTCGGTTCTCGCATTTTTTCTGGTCGGTTTGTGCATTTTCCGGTCGGTTTTCTGGTCGCCACTAGTCGTTTCTAGTCGTTTCTAGTCGTTACTAGTCGTAGTTTTGTTATCTACTAGTCGTTATTAGTCGTAGTTAGTAGTCGCTATAAACTTACTCGCAAATCTATTATCACAACCGAACCTCTCGTATCTCCAACACGCCCTTGCGGACGGTTTCACTATTGAATTTTTATATGAGAATTATTTATCTTTATTTTATCCTTGGAAAAATTTTAAGGTGCTAAAATCATTTATTCTCAATTTATAGATACTACAAACTAAAAATTATTGCAAACAAAGGTTAAAAAATATGAAATCAGGCTGTTTTGCTATAAATTTATTATATTTGCACGAAATTTGTGAAAAAATATACAAATTAACATAAATAATTAACCCACATGAAAAAACTCTTACTTTTAATTGCATTGGCTTGCAGTATCACGGCAGTGGCACAGCAAGTGAAGGTGGTTAGCACTCAGCAAGTTAACCTTGCAGGCAGAACCGCTTATCATCCGGTATTTATGCCGGACGGCAACAGTCTGCTCGTTACCTCCGAAGGTTACGACGGACTCGCTCTCGTAAACCTCGGCACTAAAGCTTACACTCAGCTCACAGACATGCCCGGTGCAGGTTACTATCCCGCTATCAGCGAAGACGGCAGCACTATCGTCACTCGCAGCATGGACGTTCAAAACTACACTCAAGACCTTTACACACTTGATGTGGCTACAAAGAAAGTGACAAGACTTGCACAGCAAGTGGCACACACAAACCAGCTGCTTCTGGAAAAAGGTCAGGTAACTTATTCCGCAAGCGGTAAAGCAGTTTCCGCAAGGGTGAAAAACATCTCTATGCCCGTGACTCGCTTCTCCACTTTCGTAACTGAAGAAGACCTCAAAATAGTGGTATATGTAGGCTCCGTACGTACTGTGATAGACCCTCTCAAAGGCAAATTTGAAAACTGGGATCCGCAGTACTGCTGGACATCACTGTCACCAAACGGCAAAAAAATCCTCTTCACTTGCCGCAACAATTCATACACTTGTAACCTTGACGGCAGCGGACTTGTAGATTTAGGTCAAATCCGTGCTCCGAAATGGTGTGGTGATGACTACGTTGTGGGTATGAACGACCAACACGACGGTTACTTCTTCACAAAATCCGACATTCTGATTGTGAAAGCAAACGGCACACAGTTGCAGCAGCTCACCGCATCTTCCGACGAAATCAAGATGTATCCTGTAGCTTCTGCGGACGGCACCAAAATTGCTTTCAACACTCTTGACGGCAAACTTTACGTAATGACAATTTCAAAGTAATCGCATCGCCATGAAAAAGTTATATATCTCTATATTAGCACTTTGCATCTGTGCTATTACAAATGCAGCAAACTTTTACATCAACCCGGGTCATGGTGGTCACGACTCCGACGACCGTCCTACAGCAATGCCGCTCGGTGTTGAAATGTTTTATGAATCAGACGGTAACCTTGACCGTGGTTTCCACCTCCGCGATTTCCTCCAAGGCTTAGGTTGCGGCGTGAAAATGTCACGTACTACAAACTACTCTTCCGATGACCTCGCACTCTCCACAATCGCATCTTATTCAAACTCTTACGGTGGCTACTTCATGTCACTCCACTCAAACGGAGCAAATGCCAGTGCAAACTACGTAATCTCTTTCTTCAAAGGTTATTCCTCTTCATACCCTAACGTTCCGTCAGGAGCAGAGGCTATGGCGAAAGCCGTTTCAAACTGGCATGCAAACAATATTCTTACAAATGTCACTTACTCCACACCTCGTGGTATCAGCGACTATTCTTTCTACGGCTACCACCTCGGCGTTCTCCGTACAAACACTCGTCCGGGTTACCTCGTTGAATCTTGGTTCCACGACTATCGTCCTGAGGCGCTCCGTATGAAATCCACCGTTTACAACCAGTACCTCGCATGGCAAATTGCACGTGCAGCGAAAGATGCTCCGGGTATTTCACTCATCAAAGGTTGTATTATCGGTGACATCCGCGACGTGTCCAAATCTTGCGGCTACACAAGCTATACTACTCGCGGACGTGACTCTTACCTTGCGCTGAACGGTGTAACTGTAAAACTTCTCAACTCTTCCGGCACACAAGTTGCAACTTGCACTACAGACAACTGCTGCAACGGTGTTTACGGTTTCTTCAACCTTGCAGCCGGAACATACACCGTGCAAGTCAGCAAGAGCGGCTACAAGAGCCAGACTGCTACTCTCACAGTTACCGACGGCAACTCGACTCTGAAGTCTTTTGACCTCTCTGAAGGTGTTGACACCGGTATCTCTCTGAACCCGTCAACCGCTTCATTTGATGCTACAACTGTAGGAACAAGTGCTTCAAAGACTATCACCGTAACAGGTACAAGTCTTTCTGCAAACATCACGGTTTCAAGCTCAGACAACACAAACTTCAGCATCTCCACTACTTCCTTCGGCTCTACAGGCGGCTCACTCACCGTTACTTACAAACCACAGTCTGCCGGCACACACAGCACTACGATTTCTTTCGTAAGCGGTTCAAACAAGGCTTCTATGGTTGTTTCCGGTACTGCCGTTAACCCGCCGCTCCAATTCACGGAAGTTTGGAACTACTCTGAAAACAATGGTAACAAGGCTTCTTGGATGACAGAATATTCAAGCTATAGAAATATGGCGTTCGGCAACGGTAAACTTTACGTTGTGGATACCGGTGCGGATGCTATCAAAATCATCAACTCACAAGACGGCTCATACCTCGGCGACCTTGATATGACCGGTGTTGAAGGCGGTGCAGTGAAAATTATCGACGTTGCTTTTGTTGACGGCAAACTTATCGGTACAAACCTTACAACATCAGCTCTCGGAACACCTCTTAAAGTTTATGTTTGGGACACAGACAAGTCTGCTCCTCGCGTACTCCTTCAAACTTCAGACATAGGCAGCATGGACCGTATCGGTGACTGCATTGAAGTGAAAGGCGACCTTACAAACGGTGAACTTGTTTACCTCGGTCAGCAAGAACGCTCATACACTACAAGTACCGGTACCGCAACAGGAAAATGTAACACTATTATCCGCTATGCTATCACAAATGGAACAGTTTCCACTACTCCTCAAAAAGGTGATATCGACGGATTCATCATCGGTCTTTCACCTCGTGCTATTCCTTACGGTAACGACTACTTCGTAGTTGGTCAGAACTATCACCCATCCGTATGTACTGCTGCAGGTGAGCTTACCACTACCGTTTCCACAAGTGCATTTAATTGCTACCAAGGTAACGACTTTGTGCCATTCACATATAAGGGCGACACATTCGCATTCGCTACAGACTATCAGGCTTACACTACAGTTGCTACAGAATCACTCCTTGGCGGACGTGCTATCCTCCTCAACGCTAACGGTGGTTGGACAGAAGCAACAAAAGTGGGCGAATACCCATCTGCAGGTATGGGCAGCACTACACGTAACACATCTATGTCATCAAGCATCTGCGTGGCTGTTAACGGTGACCAAGGCGTGGAAATGTGGGTACTCATTCACAATCAGGGTATAGCATACTACAAAGCAGGTACTACTCCTACATACGTATTTGAAGACGTTCCGACAATCTCCGTAAGCGAATCTTCTCTCACATTTGAAACTGAAAAATGCGTGGAAGTTAACAGAACTATAAACGTTAGCGGCGTTGACCTGGAAGGCGACATCACTCTTGCACTCACAGGTGCAAATGCAGACCAGTTCTCACTCTCTGAAAACACTATTTCACAGGCTTCTGCAAACCGCAACATCACTGTAACCTACAAGGCTCAGGAATACGGCACACACACTGCAGAAATAGTAATTTCTTCTCCTCGTGCCGCAGACGTCAGAGTTGCACTCAAGGCTACAAACGGTGCCGTTTACGTTCTGAAAGGCTACGAACTCACTCAAGACTGGAGCGTGAAGAGCGGTCTTATGGCTGCAGGTGACACTCGTTGGGCTGCACTCAAAGACGGAAAGATGTACGTAAACGACAAGGCTAACAGTGTGCTTTACTACATTGACCAGTCCGGTTTCCACAGCACAGGAATAGCTACAAGTGTAGGTAGTGCAATCGCAAGCGATGACGCAGGAAACCTCGTTATTTCTACAAGTTTGTACGCTGCAGGTTCTACTGCTTTCAAAATTATACCAAACGGTAGCACCACGGCACAAGACCTCACTCTCACTATGCCGAGTGATGTTACAGGAGCTGCAAATCAATACCTCGGACACATCACAGGCAATATTATGGATAGCAGCAAGGGCGGTGCAATGTTTATAATGCCGAATGGTGCTACAAGTGTTGCCAAGTTCATAATTAAGAGCGGTGCACAAAGCGAAACTCACTCAATTCCGGTAAGTGTAATAACAGCAGACACACAGACTATAGCTTTCTCACTCTCAAGCGACCCTGCAAGCGATGCCATAGCAGTTCGCTATCGTATAAGCAAGCATTTCTATGTTCACAATGGCACTGAATTTGCCGCTTATCCTGATAACGGAGTGAACCTCACTGCAGGTGGCACAATGTTTACTTTCTGCGGAAAACTTTGGGGCGTGGAACCGATAGGAACTAACTATTGCGACGGATTCCAAGTTGTGAACTACACGGATAATGAAGTTGTGGCTACTCACACTGCAGAAATCGCTAGTTCTGCAGCACAACCTAATCCAAACTGCATCATGGTGAACATCAAGGACGAGTGGACTGCTGAAATTTATCAGTACGTTCCGGGTAGCATCGCAGCAAAATACACCTTTGCTGCAATCCGCGAAATTGATGCAGTGGAAGATGTTGAAGCACAGCAAGGCTTGATAGTAAACAACGGCACTGAACTCGTTCTTGAGGGCGTTGATGCCGCAAGCTTCGCAGTTTACTCTGTAACAGGCGGTTTGGTTCGCAATTCAAACAGCAATGTCGTTGACATTGAAGGTCTTAAGGGCGTTCACATCGCAGTGGCAATTGATGCAGCCGGCAATACTTACACTCTTAAATTTATCGCAAGATAATTTCTCTGCAAAATAAATATCTCGCTTTAGCGAAAATCACTTCAGCGAGATATTTTCCCAAGACATATAATCCCCACAGTTCACCTTTGTGGGGATTTTTTGTGCCCGTCAGCAAAAAGAGCAAAAAAAGCAATAGGGTAGCACATTTTTTTGCACAACAAATTATCGCAGAATTTGCGTGAGTGATGATTTTATTAAAACGCATACCGATAACGTGCGAAACTTGATGAAAATTACATAGTTTTCGCACAATATAAACTGATAATGTGCGAAACTTGATAAAATTTTGCAACTTTCGCACGATATCGGTTTGTTTTATGGCGAAAAATGATTATTTTTGCCAAAAATTTTACTATTATGGCTAAACTAATAGGCAGAAAACGAGAAATAGAACTCTTGGATAACTACTATCATTCAGGTCGTGCGGAATTTATTGCGGTTTATGGTAGGCGAAGAGTTGGTAAAACTTTCTTAATACGTCAATATTTTAAGGGAGATTTCGCCTTTGACGTGACCGGAATAATTGAAGGCAACCGAGCTGAACAGATGGCAGCATTTTACACAGCCCTTAAGTCTTATGGTTATGAAGGAAAAATGAAATCCTCGTGGATTGAAATTTTTTATGACTTACGTATCTTGCTTGAAGGAAAGATAAAAAAAGGCAAAAGGTGTGTCATTTTTATAGATGAACTTCCATGCTTTGATACTCGTAAAGCCGGATTTGTGAATGCTCTCGGGTATTTCTGGAATAGCTGGGCGAATTGGCAAGATGAGATAATGCTTGTGATATGCGGTTCTGCTACTTCATGGCTCGTGAGAAATATTATTGATAACCATGGAGGACTACATGACCGTATTACTCACGAGATGTGTCTGCATCCATTTACACTTGCAGAGGCTGAAGAATATTTCTTAGACCAAGGTTTCATGTGGCAACGGCTAAATGTGCTTCAAGCGTATATGGCAGTTGGAGGAGTTCCATATTATTTGAGCCTTTTTGAAAGAGGAGAGAGCCCTGCAGTAGGTATAGACAGACTGTTTTTTAGTAACAATGGCGAATTGAGGAAGGAATACAAAAGGCTTTTTTATTCTCTTTTTCGCAATGCACAACCCTATATCGACATTATCAATGTGCTTGTGAAAACACCCGGCGGTATGAATAGGGAAGAGATAGCATCCGCTATGAAATGCCGGAATAATGGCAGGCTTGGTGATATGCTTATGGATTTGGTTTATTGCGATTTTCTGAAAAAAACCAATGTTCGTGGGAAAACAGTGAAAACCAATGATGCCATATACCGGGTGGTGGACTTTTTTACGATATTTTATAATACTTTTATTTCAAAATCCGGAATAGATGAGCATTTTTGGTCTCATAATGCAAATAGCAGTGCTGTAAAGGTGTGGTATGGTCTTGCATTTGAGAGAGTTTGTGCATCTCATGTGCAACAAATAAAGAATGCTTTGGGCATTTCAGGTGTCTCATCTATGGCATACGCATGGCGTAGCAGAAAAAGTGACCCCGGTGCACAGATTGACTTAGTGATTGAACGTGCAGACAATGTGGTAAATATTTGTGAGGTGAAATACAGTAGCACACAGTATTCTCTCAAGCAAGATGAATACCTTAAAATTGAGAATCGTATTGCTACATTCCGGGAGGAAACAGCTACGAAATCCGGGTTAATACCTACAATGATTACTACTTTTGGACTTAAAGAAGGAGGGTATGCTTCAGCAATTCCCGCTTCTATCACAATGGAGGATTTGTTTAACCGATAATGTGCGAAACTTGATAAAATTTTGCAACTTTCGCACGGTATAAGCCGATAATGTGCGAAATATGATGAAAATCGCATGGTTTTCGCACAGTACCGATGATAGATGTTTTTCTGAAATAATAAAATAAAAAATAATGAAACAAAAAAAGGTGGAAGAACTTCCACCTTTTTTATTGCTTGCAAAAATGCATTCAAAAAGTTTACTTGTTGACAACGTAACGTTCTTTGATACGTGCCTTTTTACCTGTAAGATTACGGAGGTAATAAAGTTTTGCACGGCGAACTTTACCGTATTTGTTAACAGTGATAGAGTCGATAAACGGTGACTCGATAGGGAAGATACGTTCAACACCGATGTTGTCGCTAATTTTGCGAACTGTGAAACGTTTTTTGTTGCCTTCGCCTGAAATACGGATAACGACACCGCGATACTGCTGGATACGTTCCTTGTTACCTTCCTTGATGCGGTATGCAACAGTGATTGTATCACCTGCGTTGAAGTCCGGGTGCTGTTTGCCTGTAGCAAATGCTTCTTCAGCGATTTTAATTAAATCCATTTGTTTTGCAAATTTTTAATGTTAACATTACTCGCAATATTCACGGGCTCCTCGCGTCCCGCCAGAGATTACGAAACCGGGTGCAAAGTTAATAATTATATCTGACTTGTGCAAATTTTATTTTTGTCAGTATTGCTAAAATGCTAATATTTATGCTTTTAACCCTTAAAAGGAGTCAAAAGCGAGTGGCAGAAGTGACTTTACGGATGGGAGAACGTATATATTTTTTTCTCCGGCAAGGATAACTTCCACATTATGTCCTGCAAGTGTTTCATATTCCAGGAGTGACTGGCGGCAAGCACCGCATGGTGCTGCAGGGGTGTCCACAAATTTGTCGTCTGTGCCTCTGGCAGCTATAGCTATTGCTTCAAATGCCGCTTCCGGGTATTTTGCATGAGCATAGAAGCAAGCGGAGCGTTCCGCACATGTGCCGGAAGGGTATGCGGCATTTTCCTGGTTTGAGCCTACTATCACTTCTCCGTTTGAGAGTGCTATAGCGGCACCCACTTTGAATTTACTGTATGGGGCGTATGAGCGGAAAGTGGCATCTTTTGCCAGTTCCACGAGAGATTTTTCCTTTTCGTTCAGTTCGTCAAGGCTGACGATTTTCACGGGTATGTTAAGGTTTAATTCTTTCATAATGTGTAAAAATAATATTGTGTTTTTGGTTAATCTTTTCCTGTGATTATTTTTTTGATGTCATGGAGCTTGTTCAGTGCTGCCATAGGTGTAAGATTGTTTATGTCCAGCCCCACAATTTCGTTGCGAACTTGCTCAAGCACGGGGTCATCAAGCTGGAAGAAAGAGAGTTGCATACCGTTTTCCGCTTTTGGCTGTTCTGCTGCGTCTGCCACGGAGGTGTTTCCTCTGTTTGATGCTTCCAGGTGTTTGAGCACCTCGTTTGCACGGTCCACAATCAGCCTGGGCATGCCGGCAAGTTTTGCTACGTGAATACCGAAGCTGTGTTCACTGCCTCCACGCTCCAGTTTGCGGAGAAATACCACTTTGCCGTCAATTTCTTTCACGGAAACGTTGTAATTCACCACTCTTGGGAATGATTTTTCCATTTCGTTCAGTTCGTGGTAGTGTGTGGCGAAGAGTGTTTTCGGATGCAGGTTGCCGAAGTTGTGGATATGTTCCACAATAGCCCATGCTATAGAGATTCCGTCGTAAGTGGAAGTGCCTCTGCCAAGCTCGTCAAAGAGAATCAGCGAGCGTTGGCTCATATTGTTCAGGATTGAAGCGGCTTCCGTCATTTCCACCATAAAAGTGGATTCTCCGAGTGAAATGTTGTCGCTGGCTCCCACACGTGTGAAAATCTTATCCACAATGCCTATGTGTGCACTTTCGGCAGCCACAAAGCACCCCATTTGTGCCATAAGGACGTTCAGGGCTGTGGAGCGGAGCAGTGCGGATTTACCGGACATATTGGGACCGGTAATCATCATTATCTGAGTGCCTTCATTGTCAAGGCAAACTGTGTTTGTGATGTATGGTTTGCCGGGAGGCAGGTTTTTCTCTATCACGGGGTGACGTCCTTCCGTGATTTCAATTTTCAGGGAGTCATCAACCACCGGTCGGCAGTAGCGATTTTCAAGTGCTACGTGGGTGAAAGCGGCAAGCACGTCAAGGCGTGCTATGAGTTTGGCATCAAGCTGAATAGCAGGTGTATAGCTGTTTGCCATATTCATCAGTTCCGAATATATGCGAGCCTCCAGCTCCTCCATTTTTTCCTGTGCACCAAGGATTTTCTCCTCGTATTCTTTCAGCTCCTGTGTTATGTATCGCTCTGCATTTACGAGTGTCTGCTTGCGAATCCATTCTGCCGGAACTTTGTCTTTATGTGTGTTTGTGACCTCTATGTAGTAGCCGAAAACGTTGTTGTAGCCTATTTTAAGCGACGGAATACCTGTTGCGGCACTTTCCCGTTGCTGTATTCCAAGGAGATAGTCTTTGCCTTTGTACGCAATGTCACGCAATTCGTCTAATTCCGCATTTACTCCCGGGCGAATCACCGTGCCCTTATTTACTGCAACGGGTGCATCTTCCACAATCTCGTTTGCAATGCGGCGGCTTACAGCCTCGCAGGAGTTAAGTTGCTCACCCAGAGCGTGTAGAGTAGGGAGGTCTGCGGCAAGGCAAATCTGCTTCACAGGTTCTATGGCAAGGAGTGCGTTTTTGAGCTGAATCATCTCTCGAGGAGAAATTCTCGCAAAAGAAATTTTAGACGTAAGTCGCTCAATGTCACCGATTTGCTCCATGTATGAGCGAATTTCTTCCCGTTGTTCCGGATGTTTGAAGAAATACTCCACAGCGTCAAGCCTATTGTTTATCTCTTTTGCGTCTTTCAGCGGAAACAGCACCCAGCGACGTAGCAGTCGGGCACCGATAGGTGTAACTGTTCGGTCTATGATGCTAAGCAAACTTTTTCCGTCCTCAGAGAAGCTGTCAATCAGTTCAAGATTGCGGATAGTGAATCGGTCCAGACGGACATACCTGTTTTCCTCTATTTTGCTGATGCGAGTGATGTGTGAAATCTGCGTGTGCTTTGTGATGTCCAGGTAGTGAAGGATAGCACCGGAAGCCACAATAGCATTTGGCATTTTCACTATACCAAAACCCTTAAGCGATTTTGTTTCAAACTGTTTGAGCAGTCGTTCTTCCGCGGCATCTTCCGTAAAAATCCAGTCGTCAAGCTCGTAAGCGAGGTAGTGGGCGGTGAAAGTGATGTCCAGTTTGGTCTTGGCACCGCGAACCACAAGCACCTCCTTTGGTGCAAAGTTCGCCATGAGCTTGTCAATATAGTCTGCTGTTCCCTCAGTGGTGAGAAATTCACCGGTGGAGATATCCAGGAATGCCACGCCGATAGCACTTTTGCCGAAGTGGATAGCAGCGAGAAAATTGTTTTCCTTATGATCCAGCACATTATCACCGATAGCCACGCCCGGAGTGACAAGCTCCGTGATGCCTCGTTTCACGAGTTTTTTAGTCATCTTGGGGTCTTCCAGCTGTTCGCAGATAGCCACGCGTCTGCCTGCACGGATAAGTTTAGGCAGATAAGTGTCCAGGGCATGGTGAGGAAATCCTGCAAGCTCTACGGTGGAAGCATATCCGTTGGCACGTTTGGTGAGAGTGATGCCAAGGATTTCAGATGCAGCAATAGCATCGTCGGAAAAAGTTTCATAGAAATCGCCCACTCGGAAAAGAAGCACGGCATCGGGATGCTTTTGTTTCATCTCGAGATATTGCTTCATCAGTGGAGTTTCTATAATCTGTTTAGCCATTCTGCATCAAAATAAGTATGTAAAGTTACAACATTTTTTTTGATTGCCAAAAAAAATGTTGTAACGAGTTTTTATTGATTACTTGTTTTCTTCTTCGTCGAATGCTTCATCAGCGAGATTTGTGTAGAGGTTTCGGCGTACTTCTCGTGAATAGCATTCTTTTGCGTTGAGTTCCTGAAGTTTGAAATCAGAAATGCGGCTAAAAAGTTTCATACGGGTGTTTCTGTCTTTTGCTAAGGATTCTATAGTACCTTCGTCGCTGTAGTCAAAGTTTCGTGCATTGCGGATGTTGAGGTCAAATGCTATGGCTTGCGAGTCTTGGTTAGCTCCCATGTATGTGAATGTCCAGCCATCGTTGCGGCGTTCTTCCACAAGTTTTTTAATTGCCTTCCCGGTGAATTCTTTGGAGTCGTTTTCCATACCGTCTGTGATGATTGTCACCACCACAACAGCATCGTCTATGTCTTTGACGTGTTTTTGCATAGAATTGAGTGTGAATCCTATTGCGTCGTAGAGCGGTGTGCCGCAGCAAGGTTCGTAGTCGGCGAGGGTGAGTTTTTTTGTTTTTGCTACAGGTGTTTTGTCAAAGACGAGGTCTGTGCGGCAGGAGCAGAAAGTTACGAGTGTTACAAAGTGGTCTTGTGTTTCAGCATAGTCTTTTTGTGCTTTTTTTATTCCGGCGAGTGTTTCGTTAAATCCGTCAATTGCTGCACGGCGAATCATTTCCATAGAACCACTGCGATCCAGAATGATAACGTTGAATACTTGTGTTTTTCCCATTTCTTTTGCGTTTTTCTTGTTGTCCATAATAATAATTTTAATAGGTTAGTATATTGGCTCTTAGCAAAATTCTTGCCAAAAAGGTTTGAAATTTCCTTCGGGGTTGTGTTTTTTGTGTGAGTTGTAGTCTTCCAGAATGGCGAACGTGATGTGGAGATATTTGTTTTTGAATTCCGGCTCTTCAAATACTTCGTGGAAGAGTTTTGCGATGTGTGCGGGTGGATTGCGAAAAGCTCCGCAACCTAAAGCTCCGAGAACGAGAGAATCGTGTCCGTGACGAAGTCCGATACGAAGGATGGTTCGTATTTTGTTTTTTGTTCCTTCCACCATATTATCTGCGAGGTGTGTCGAGTCTTTTAATTCCGGCCTATTTATTCCTGCAACGGATATGAATGAGAGTTTTTCCGGTTTGTTCATAAGTTTATAGCCGAGTTTTTCATTTTCACGAAATATCAATGCACCGGGAGTATAAATGCCACCAAAGTTGCGATCCATGGGGTAGCGTTCACTTGCGGGTGCAAGGGGAATAAAGTTAGCAAACCAATATTCATTTATGAATAGGTTTGTAAACTGATATAGGGAGCGGAAAAGGTTAGTGCGGCGGAAAAGTCCTTCTTCCTGTGCACCGGAGCCGGTTATGACTCCTCCACCGGGCATTTGCCTGCTTGCCATATTGAGTACGGCAGGGTTTAAGCCTTTGCGAATGAGTCGAATACCTTCTTTCAAACAGTCTGTGTTGCGTACTTCAAACAGCGTTTGCGTTTTTCTTGCCGGAATGTCATTCACGTTGAATGCGTACTTGTAAAATGTAGTTCCTGCTTGCATTTCCTTCATGTCCGGAAAATACACTCGCCTGCCTTCTTCCGTGGTGTAATAGCCCTGAGTCACAATCTCTACAGTATTGCGATACTCTATGGAACGCAGTTTTTTAATCTCGCCGCGAGCCTCGGTGTTCCCGTTTTTAAGTGCGTGAATAAGTACGCTGTAAAAATCCAAAAATTCTTTTGAATTCCATGTTATTTCGGTCGTGTTGTCCATAATTTTAATTGTTTTAGATTGCTTGCGTAAAAATTACGCCACAAAGGTATAAACAAATTTTCAATCCACCAAATATTTTGTGTAAAAATTACGCAAGTGGAGATTTATTCCTCAATCACCCAGTCCTCAATGGTGTGAGTTTCGGAATTGAAGTTGATGCCGACTTTTATTATTGGCAGTCCGGCGAGGGCAAAGCGTGATGGATAATTTTTCAGATTTATCTGATTCATAGCCGCTTCCGCCGACTTGTTCAATTTGAGTTCAAAGAGATAAAGTGCTTTGCCGGAGTTCATCACCATATCTACTCTGCCTTTTGGTGTGCGAACCTCCACATCTACGTATCTGCCTAACAACGAGAAGATTACGTAAAGCATCTGCTGATAATGCCCTTCGTAATTTGTATTATCGCATTGCG
>JBJECR010000061.1:0-14638 GCA_051871275.1 Muribaculaceae bacterium
GGTCTACAGGCTTAAGTACCTTCGCCTCAGACACACTCAGTGAAACACTACCTATTGCAAAAATACGCAATATAATAATTGCAAGCAAATTTTAAGGCAAAAATCAATTATTCACTTCTTAAAAATCAATAGCATAAGTAATTGATTTTCAACAAATTAAAAAGCGACCAATTTTGAAAAATCAGTCACTTTTTAAATATGCTTATAACTCATTAATTATAAGCCGATTATATATACAGGAAAATCCGGCTATTTTTTCACATTATCCAAAGAATTTAGAAAGAAATCCTTATCAATTGCTTCTGAGGATTCAATTCTCAGTCTCAAACGTCGCTTTTTGTCATAATAATTAGAAATTGTAATATCCATAATCATACATATAGCACCCGGCGAGAATCCAGCTAAATACAAAGCAATAAATGTTATATCAGTTTCTTTGAATTTTGGCATTTGCTCCCTAATTTTTGACAAAATATTACAACGACATTCATTTACTATTTGCTTCAGTTTTGCCATATAATCATCTGATTTAATAGTTTGATAGACTTTCTCAAAATCCGACAAAATAGTATGACGCAATTTTTCACAGTCTTTTTTTAGAAAATAATCATGACTAAACTTATTTAACTCCTCAAAACGTTCATGAAAAAGTTTTTCGATTAGGTTATTTTGTTGAGATAACTCTGAAGAAATATTTGAAATTTTATTTTCATTTTCAGAAATAATGTCTTGTAGTGTTCCAATTTGCGATTGAAAAGAAGCAACATCATTATTTAACTGCATAATTTCATACATTCGTTGCTCTATCTCAATTTTCTTCTGTTTCATCTTCATAGAATAGTATATTATAAAAAGCAGTGCCAACAATATTGATACAATTATTATTGAAATCATTATTATATTGTATTTTTCCGCTCTATTGGCATCAATATTTGATTTCAAGACATAAAAATCTTTTGAAGCCTCAGATACATTTCTTTTTATAGTATATGTAAATGCAGAATTATGTATTAACATCTTGTTTATATAAGCATCTAAAGCTTTATCAAATTTTTGTTCTTTTCTATAATACCTTGCCAACGACGTATAATAGTTTTCTGAATCATCATAAATTCCTTTAGTTTTCAAGTGTTTATCAAGATAAAAGTATGCACTGTCCTGCATATTCAGATTCATAAACATAACAGCTATATTTGGATAATTTTTATATGGTTCAGGCAAAAACTTCCAATACTTTTTAGATTCAGTGAAATGAGAATACGCTTCTTCATTTCTATCCAACAATGTCAAAGATTTTATGTATGAACTGTGATAAAAAGCATAACAAACTGAATCAAAAGGGCTTATTTTGTTTTTAAGACCATCTAATATTATAATACTTGAATCAATTTTTTCACCTCTATCATAACATAAAGCCATATCAATTGTAGCATAAATCTCATTTGACAATTTTTCCGCTGCTCTATATTCTGATATTGCCATTTTTCTATAAGTAACAGCTGCATCAATATAAAAATTCTCATAGTATATATCCGCATGAAGTTCATAGATTTTTGCTTTCCAATAGTGATTATCTATTTTAGGCAATTCATTTTCAGCTTTCAAACATTCATATATGGCATTTGTGTATTTTTTTGAATAATAATTAATGTTAGCCATATAGAAATGAGACTGGACTATGCGTAAATAATCTTTTGTTCCATCATAATAATCGCATGCAATTTTAATTATTGAATCATTTTTTTCAAAAAAATAATTTTTATCTCTTGCCTGTGTTAGCAATAGTGAATATAGTGCACGATTCTCATCTCCTTTAAGCGAACCGACGTCTATTCGCTCAAGAAAAAACAAGGCAGAATCCGGATTTTCATTCATAATAGATTCTATTTCATACAACCTGTTATCAATTGAGGAACAAGATAGCAGAAACAAAGATAATACTGCCAGAAAATGTAATAAATACCTCATAAAATCACATATTATTTCAATCTTCTCGTTTTGGATTTTTTGGAAACCAACCTTTGCGGACACGTTCTTTTTGTTCAAAAAGTTCTTTTATTGTCCAGAAAGAGGAGAAGGAGAAAACACCCAGGAGCGATGAGAAGAAAATGTCTGAAATGAGTATTGAAGCGGCTATTCCTGCAAGTCCCAGAAGGAGGAAAAGCCACCAAAACCGGGTGCCGGTGTAATACTCGGTTTTAATCACTATAGGGTGAAAAATGCCTATTATAAAGAATGTGCATATACCAATAGCAAGCCCTGTAAGGCTGTATGATTCAAGAAATTCCGTCATTTTGAAAATTTTTTGTATGCTGCGGCAAGGCGTGTGTGATAGCCGCGAGCACGATATTTGGGACCATTGTAATGGCGTGCAAATGCCGCCCAGTTTTTAGTTTTAAGATATTTCACCAGGTCCGTGGCAACAAGAAAATGTGCAAATAGTTCCAGTTGGTCTCGCTCGGAACGGCTCATAAGGTACTCAAACTGCTTTGCGGAAGTTGCACCACATCGCCGCCAGTTGAAGCCTCCAATCTGAAACATTCCCCAAAATGTGCTTTCCACAGCAAGGGTTTCGTCAACCTCTGCAGCGAGAGAAAAACGGGTTGCGTTACGTTCTTCGTGTGATTTTCCGCCTGCATCCGCCATAATCCGGGAATATGTGGCAGAAGGCACGGCTATTCCGGATTTTTTCACATTCCGGCTGAAAAGACTGCGGTCAAAATTTATTATCGGGTGCGACTTGGAATAAAAGCCGCTGTGATTTTTACCCGTTTCTATTTCCACCACGGCACGAATTGCCGCTGTTTCCACGCCTAATTCCTCCGCCACTTGAGCATAATCGCTTTCGGAAATAGTATAATCGTCCGGTGGAAGATAAAAAAGAGAGGAGTGAAAGAAAACAGTGTCGAAATATCTGTCAAGACTGTCTTGATACTCCTCTATTTCATTTGAATAAAGTAGCGGCAAAGATGCCACAAAAAATAACACCGTTGCCGCTACAGATTTTATCATTTATTCAGAAAAAATTTTTATTATTGTTTTGCCACCTTTTCAAGGATTCTGCGGAGCTGCTGCCAGAAACGTTCCACAGCCGGGATGTGCATCTTTTCAGATGGTGAGTGAACACCGCGGAGTGTAGGACCGAAAGAGCACATATCAAGTTCCGGATAAACAGACTTGAACAAGCCACATTCCAGTCCGGCATGGATAGCCTTGATGGCAGGAGTGATGCCGTAAAGTTCTTCGTATGCTTCGCGTGCAATCTTCATGATTGGAGAATCCATATTCGGTTGCCAACCGGGATAGCCGTCGCCGTGAGTAACTTCCGCTCCTGCAAGTTGGAAGACAGCTTCAACTTGGCGAGCGATATCCCATTTGCGAGATTCCACGGAGCTACGCTGAGAAGTGGTAACGAGAATCTGATTTTCGCCGAGCATCTTCACGGAAGCGAGGTTTGTGGAAGTTTCCACAAGTCCTTCGAGTTCGCGGCTCATAGAGATAACTCCGTGAGGAGCACAGTAAAGTGCACGGATAACGTTTGTAGAAGTTTCTGCATCTACGCAGTATTCCGGAGTTTCAACAGTTTCAAGGTCAAGTTCGAGAGTAGGTTCAACACCCTTGTATTCATTGTCGATATCAGCAGCGAAAGTGTTCAGTGCAATGCGTACTTCTTCTTTTTTGTCTGCAGGGACTCCAAATACGGCGTGAGCCTCGCGAGCGATAGCATTGCGGAGGTTACCGCCGTCAATCTCGATAAGAGAAAGCTCATATTTTGCGGAGATGTTCCAGAGGAAACGAGCAAGGAGCTTGTTTGCACATGCTCTGCCGAGGTGAATATCACCGCCTGAGTGACCGCCGAGACCTTTTGTCACGATAATCTTGAAGTATGCAAAGTCCTTAGGAGCGATAGAGCGTTTGTACGTAAACTTGCAAGTAGTGTCAACGCCACCGGCACAGCCTACATATACTTCAGCATCGTCTTCAGAGTCAAGGTTAAGGAGAATTTTACCGTTAATCATACCTTTTTCAAGTCCGAAAGCACCTGTCATACCGGTTTCTTCATCAACAGTTACGAGGACTTCCAGAGGACCGTGAACAAGTTCCGGGTCAATAAGTGCAGCAAGAGAAGCAGCGACACCTATACCATTGTCAGCGCCGAGAGTAGTACCGTCGGCACGCACCCATTCTCCATCAACGATAGTTTTGATAGGATTATTTTCAAAGTCAAATGATTTGTCGTTTGATTCACAAACCATATCCATGTGACCCTGCAAAATCACGCCCGGTGCATTTTCATGTCCCGGAGTGGCAGGTTTTGTCATTACTACGTTACCAACAGCATCAGTTTTAGCAGCTATACCATGCTTAGCAGCAAAGTCCAGAAGATACTGACGAATTTTTCCTTCTTTTTTTGAAGGACGGGGAACTTTAGTTATTTCATCAAAGATTTGAAAAACCAAAGCGGGTTGTAAATCTTTTACTTCCATAGTGAAATTATAAATTAAGTAGTGAAAATTGCTTTTATAGTCTAAAACATTGTTAAAAACAACGTTTTTCGGCAACTAAGTTACAAAATAAAATTGATAAATTGCAAATTATTTGAACATCTTTCTTAAATTTGCACAATATTTCTGCTCCGCACAAGAGCTCCACTTTTGGCGAAGCACTGAAAACAAGAATATAATTAACTAAAAATAAAGATAATACGTAATTTTTAAATGAGAAAAATCGCTACAAGAGTATTGCTACTCGCTGCCACCGTTGCATTCGTGTCATGTGGCTCTGCTAATAAGGAAGAAAAAGTAATTGCCAATCCGGAAGCTACTGCAGCTCTGAACATCCGCTACATTGACCTGGATTCCATCAATGCAAATTACAACCTCGTAAAAGATTTTAATGAAATAAACCTCCGTGCACTGAACAAACTTGAGAGTGCTCAACGCACAAAACAGCAAGAACTCCAAAAACGTGCCACTGAGATTGAAAATAAAGCTCGCAACAACGGATACATCTCTCAATCCACATACGAAGCAGACTTACAGCGTTTTCAGCAGCAGCAACGCGAAGCTGAAGCTTACCTGGGCAGACTTCAAGAACAAGCACAGCAAGATGCATACGACCAGTCTGTAGCTCTCCAAGACTCTCTGAACAACTTTATTGCAGAGTACATCAAAACTCACCCTTACGATGCTATCCTTTACAAAGCAGCCGGTGCATATTTCAACCCTGAACTTGATATCACCAAAGAAGTTGTAGAAGGACTTAATGCTCGCTACAAAAAAGCAGAGACCAAAGAAGAAAAATAAGAAATAACTTCTCCTAATAATAAGCTAAAAATCCTGCCGCAAAAGCGAGCAGGATTTTTTTATTTTAGAAATATGTTTTAACAGCAAAAAGAAATTGTTCAATAAAAATCTGCTTGAAAGCAGCGATATTGTTTTGCTCATAAAACATAAGCATTGCTTTCTTATAATCAATGGAATCCACACTTCGGAAAGAAATAGGACAATATCCGTTTGCTATCAAGATTCCATTGCTAATAATTCGTGCAGTACGCTTATTTCCGTCCATAAAAGCCTGAATGTATGAAAGAAGAATAAGTGCCAGCAGTGCTTTTTCAAACACTTCACTTTTAGTATTTATCAGCGTACAAGTATCTTCAATTGCTTCACGGATTTGAAACTCATTGTCTAATGGCTGATAATTAGTTCCGGTTATACCAACTCGTCTATGACGGATACTGCTTTCTACGCCAAGTTCTTTAGTAAGCAAGGCATGTATTTCTTCTATTCTGCTCAGCGAAATCTCGCTTAGATAATCCGGCATATCAAGTATAAAATCAAGGGCATCTTTGTGGTTTAAGAGCATCACCGCTTCTTCTTTTGTTTTTCCACTTGCAGTTTTTTTCTCTTTGAGTAGTCGTTCCGTTTCAAGTAAGGAATAAGTATTACCCTCAATCTGTGAAGATTTCCATGATAAGTCTATGCCTAATCTTTCCATTTCCTTTCTGTATTCTACATCAGTCATTTCAGACAGGTGTTCACGAAATTTTGACTGTGCTTTGTTCAGTACGTCTAATTCCTCATTAGTGAACAAGCTAACGTTTGGCAAGATATTGCGTATCAATTCAAAATTAAAATGTTCCTGAACAGTACGTTCATCAATATCTTTGTCAAAATAAGTGTGAAGATTTAGCGGCATTGTCACATGTGCCTGAGGTGTGAGTTTATAACAGGTAGCAGGACCTTTGCCCACCACCTCTATGTATCCTTTTTCCACACAATCCGCAAAGATACGTTTAAGTGTTCTATCACTAATTTCCAGAGTGACAGCACGTCCTATTTCCGTTCGCTTGGAAAGAGGATGATAATGCAAATATTGCAATATTTCAATTTCTGTTGTCATATAAACAGTTTCTTAATCGGGACAAAGTTACTATTTTTTTGCAGAAAATCGGGACAATTTGTCCCGATTTTCGCTTATTTTTATGGTATTTTGTCCCGATTAGCAGGAGTTTGAGTATTTTTAACGGCTGGTATATACAAAAAAATGCACGGAGAAAAAACTTAGTCTCCGTGCACTTATTTCTATTTATTATTTAACTTTGAAAGTGAAGTTAGCATTCCATTCGCGGAGAATAGACATAGTTACTTTCTTGCTGTTAAGGTTATAAACTTCTGTCCACTGTGTGAAACCGGTAGAGCCTTGATATCCGTTAGGACCTTGTGCTACGGATTTAAGGAGTTCCAAAGCCTGAGCGGAAGTCATTTTGTAGTTACGCTCTTTCATAGTTTTCTCCAGTGTTTCGTAGCGGTCTTTACCGTGAGTTGAATACACACTGCCGTGAGCTGTTTCAGCCATTGTTGGAGAGACATAGAAGTTTGTGACATAGCGGAGAGCGTTATTTCCTGTGAGAACTTCCATTTTGTCCGGGTTTTTGGTCAAGTCGCTATTAGTGTATTCCACGATTGCATAGTCACCTTTAGCATCAGCCATAAAGAAGTGATAGCTTGCAGGGTCTTTATCCATACACATGTTGTACTGTTTAAGCATCTCAATGGCTTCTTTAACAGTTGAAGCACGGTCCAGGAGCATACGCATTGCTACAGTGGTGAAGATTTTTTTCTTTCCTTCTTCTTGCTGGAGTGTTGGCAGCCCGTCGAGTTTGAGCACGGAGATAGCAAAGCCGTCTTCGTTAATACCATCAAGGAGCAAATAAGGGAGTGCCATGAGCATTGAGAGGTCTGATTTGCCGTCTGTGTAAAAACCGCTTTCATAGCCCACAAATTGTCCATCTACAAATGAAACAGACTTTTTGCCACCGGCAGGAGCTGTGTGAACAGCTATAACAGGAATCATAATTCTGTCACCGTTTGCATCTTTATGGTTAAAGTCGAAGTTTCTGCCCATAAAGTGGTCACTTGTCTTAGTGTCCGGGCAAGCAAATGCACTGCAACCTGCAGTGTAAGTGAGGTTCATGCTTGAAGGAGAATTAGGAAGTTTGTCCATAAGGTATGCAGCAACAAACATTTTCAAGCGGTCCGTGCAGTCTATTTGGAAATTAAGTGCATCGTCGAGTTTGTAGTCCACATCATAGGTCATTTCATAAATACGTCCTTTGTATCCTTCCAAATCGCTGAGAGAATAAATCATGTCCAGTTTGTCTTGATCCGTAATCATTACGGCAGTGTTTGATGTTGGAGTAGGAACAGGCTCAGGATCTTCATCATCGCTGCAAGAAGCAAACATAAGCGAAGAGAGTGCAATTCCGCAGAGGAGGATGCTGCTTTTTGTGAATTTCATTTTAGGCATAATAGTTTTGTATTTAATCGTTTATAATATTTTTTTTGCAAATATAATAATTGTTGCTAAAAAATCACAAACAAAATCGTCAAATCCTGAATAATTGACGATTAGACAAGAAAAATTGTTGTTTTGACAAGAAACAGGCTCTAATTTTTCAAAAAAGCAACAATGTTTGACAATAATAGCTATTATTTCGATGTATGTTCTTCTCTCCAGCGAGCCGGCGTGCAACCTTCTTTCTCTGCGAATTTTTTAGAGAAGTGGCTATGCGAAAGGAAACCGGACAATTCGGAAATTTCCAAAATTTTAGTATCCGGCTGAGTGAGCATAATGTGTTTTGAATATTCTATTCTTAAGTCCGTAATCCAACCGCGGAAATTTTTATGATATACGGCATTTATGTATTCCGAGAGGTATGTGCGGTTAGTTCCGAGCATGGCAGCCAGGTCTTTAAGCGTAACTCCGGGAAGACTGAAACCTTCTTTTGTCACCCAACTTTCCAATTGTGCACTTATATCAGACCTGTATGCATCGCTATCTTCCGGCTCAGAGCTACATATCTTTTCTTCCTCTTCTTCCTCTTCCATAATAGCTATTTCTACTTGCTCGTAAAACAGGAGATAATTTTGGTAGCAGCAATATAGATAGACGTAAAATGGGATAGAAGCAAGAATCCAAATGAAAATATATTCATCCTGCAGGAATGTGAGCAATCCGCATCCCACACCAAAGCCTACAGCCCAATATGTGAAAACAGACATCCACTGAATATATGCTTCAATTTCATCGGAATGAGTTTCTTCAAACATTTTCACGGCTTGATAATATTTTCTTAAAATCCTAACGGAAAGAAACAAGCCATACGTTATGAGCCAAAGGGCAAGAATAATGATAGCAATTTTTTGAACATTATCTGAAAGAAACAGTGATGCTATGACGGCAAAACTTTCATACACCACCCACATTCCCAAGTGGATACAAAACAGTTTGCGTGTCAAGTATCTATTATCCAAAAGTGTAATCATTGCAGAACTGAACAGCCAATAACAGATGAAATAAGTTCCCAAATTCATCAGTATTGTGGCATACACATCTTTGAGCCTTAGAGTGCAGAAAAGGTGTACGGAATAGTTTGCAACAAGAATAAGCAATGCCACACCCATAAGTCTGCGTGACAGCAAAAAATTTGCAAAGATTTTCCTTTCCGGCACACGAGCAAGGAGCATGTGCAAACCGAAAAAGGTCATCAGCGTCATAGTAATAGCGAGAGAGTAATGATATAGTGATTCGTCCATTAATTCATATTTTTGATGTGAATACCACTGTTTCACAAGATTCCGCAACAAAATTACTCACTTTTTCTGAAATTTTTCAAAATTCAATCAAGATTTTTATCGCTATCACAGTACAAAACAGAATAAAATCACACAAATTTACATCTTTCTGCAAATATATTGCTCAAAAGGGCTGATAAATGCGATAAAATGATTAACTTTACCGAAATTTTTGAATAGACTATAGTTTTTGATAGGAAAAAGACATAAAACGAGCTCAAATGAAAGTTCTAAAGTTTGGAGGCACATCGGTGGGTACCGTTGAAAGCCTCAAAAATGTGAAAAAGATTGTTGAAAGTAATTCAGAACCGTGCATTGTTGTGGTTTCCGCACTGGGCGGACTGACGGATATGCTGATTAAAACCGCCAAAACAGCATGCAAGGGTGATATTTCATACCGCGAATTATACGAAGGCATTGTGACGCGTCACAATAATGTGATTGCAGGAATTGTTCCGGCTGAGAAGCAAGAGGAAGTGCACAAAATTACAGACCCATTGCTTACGGAGCTTGGCGACATCTTCCAGGGTATCTCGCTAATTAAAGACTTGTCACAGCGTACGTTGGATATCGTGGTAAGCTACGGTGAACGACTTTCTTCCGTAATCATCAGCCGCATTATCACCGGTGCAAGGCACTTTGACTCTCGCAATTTTATTAAAACAAACACAAAATTCGGCAGACATACTCTGAACAATGCTGCCACAGCGGAACTTATCCACCAAACGTTTGATTCATACACAGGAAAGTTCACTGTAGTGCCCGGTTTTATATCCTCCGATGCTGAAACAGGCGAAATTACAAACCTCGGTCGTGGAGGAAGCGACTATACCGCTGCAATTATAGCAGCAACACTCAAAGCTTCCATGCTTGAGATATGGACAGACGTTGACGGCTTCCTCACTGCAGACCCGAGAGTTATTTCAAAAGCTTACGTGATAGACCACCTTTCCTTTATAGAAGCTATGGAGCTTTGCAACTTCGGTGCAAAAGTGGTTTATCCTCCTACAATTTACCCTGTATATCACGAAAATATACCTATCAAAATAAAAAATACATTTAACCCTGATGCTCCCGGAACTCTTATCAGCGACGATGCAGCAGTAATAGCAAAGCCAATCAAAGGTATTTCGTCTATAAACGATACTTGCCTCATCACCCTTACAGGTTTTGGTATGGTGGGCGTAATCGGTATTAACAGCCGTATTTTCAATGCTTTGGCACGAAACGGAGTGAGCGTGTTCCTCGTTTCTCAGGCATCTTCCGAGCATAATACCTCTTTTGCAGTGAAAAACTGCGATGCGGATATTGCAGTGGAAGTGCTTCGCGAAGAGTTTAAGGCAGAACTTGCAACGGGTGAAATCAGCGGTATTGAACCGGAACGCGACCTGGCAACAGTGGCAATCGTGGGTGAAAACATGAAACACACTCCCGGTATTGCAGGAAAACTTTTCAACACTCTGGGACGTAACGGCATAAACGTAATTGCCTGTGCACAAGGAGCAAGCGAAACAAATATCTCATTCGTAATCAAACTTGAGAGCTTGCGTAAAGCACTCAACGTGATTCATGATTCTTTCTTCCTCTCTCAAACACAAGTTCTCAACATCTTTATAGCCGGAGTAGGTCACGTTGGCGGCAACCTGCTGAAACAAATAAAGAGCCAGAAGCAAAAACTGCTTGAAGAAAAATCACTTGAACTGAGAATCGTGGGTGTTTCTTCTTCCAAGAAATGCGTGTTTGATGCTGATGGTATAGACATGGAGCAATATGCGGAATTACTTGAGAAATCAGACATACTTCCAACGCCTGAAGTGATAAAGGATAAGATAATCTCCATGAATCTGTTCAACTCCGTATTTGTGGACTGCACCGCAAGTGCCGATGTTGCTTCCATCTATGGAGAACTGCTAAGCCACAACATCAACGTGGTGGCTGCCAACAAGATAGCAGCTTCTTCCGCCTACGAAAATTATCACAGGCTCAAGGAAATTTCTCACCGCCGCGGTGTGAAATTCCTCTTTGAGACAAATGTAGGAGCCGGTCTGCCTATTATAAACACTATAAACAGCCTAATTAATTCCGGTGACAAGATTGTGAAAATTGAAGCCGTACTTTCCGGCACATTAAACTATATCTTCAACACTCTAAGCAGCGATGTTCCAATGAGCAAAGCCATAAAAATGGCAATGGAAGCAGGCTACAGCGAACCGGATCCGAGAATTGACCTTTGCGGTAAAGACGTGACGCGCAAAATAGTGATTCTCGCTCGTGAAAGCGGATATTGCGTGGAACAGAACGACGTGAAAACAAATCTCTTTATCCCGGACAAATACTTTGAGGGTTCTAAAGAAGATTTTCTCAAAAACATCTGCGAACTTGATGCGGAATTTGAGAAAAAACGTGCGGAAGCAGCAGCACAGAATCGCCATTTCCGCTTCGTTGCCACTATGGATAACGGAAAGGTGTCAATAGGACTGCAAACTATTGATTCCCGTCACCCATTCTATTCACTTGAAGGCAGCAATAACGTGATTCTCCTCACAACAGACCGCTACAAAGAGTTCCCGATGGAAATAAAAGGCTACGGTGCAGGTGCGGAAGTGACTGCAGCAGGAGTTTTTGCAGATATAATCAGTATAGCAAATATCAGATAATATGAAACACCTTATTATATTAGGTGACGGAATGGCAGATGAGCCTATCGAATCACTCGGAGGGAAAACACCTCTGATGGCTGCCAATACCCCTACTCTTGACTTCCTTGCCTCTAAATCCAGGCTGGGCACGCTTGTCACCACTCCTCCGGGATATGAACCGGGAAGCGAAATTGCACACTTGTCGTTGCTGGGCTACGACGTGCCAAAAGTTTTTGAAGGTCGCGGCTCACTCGAAGCGGCAAGTATGGGCGTAGATATTGAGCCGGGCGAAATGGCAATGCGATGCAATATTATCTGCATTGAAAACGGCAAAATAAAGAATCATTCCGCCGGAAATATTACAACGGAGGAAGCCGATATCCTTATAAAATATCTAAACAATAATATCGGTGAGGACACCGCAAAATTTTTCACAGGTATTTCTTACCGGCACCTACTCAAAATCCGAGGTGGTAACAAAAATATCATTTGTACTCCGCCACACGATGTACCGGGAACTCCTTTCCGTGACTGCCTTGTAAAAGCAAAAAATGCCGAAGGTGAGACAACCGCAGAACTGATAAATAAACTTATACTCCGTTCACAGGAACTGCTTGCAAATCACCCCGTTAACCTTGCCCGCACCGCTCGCGGAGAAGACCCTGCAAACAGCATCTGGCCATGGTCACCGGGTTACAAACCTTCAATGGAAACATTGGCAGACAAATTCGGTATTAAAAACGGAGCAGTGATTTCCGCAGTGGATTTGATTAAGGGTATAGGCGTATATTGCGGACTGAAGCCAATAGACGTGGAAGGTGCCACAGGACTGTGGAATACAAACTATGAAGGCAAAGCAGACGCCGCTATCAAAGCGCTGAAAGACGGTGCGGACTTTGTTTTTCTTCACATTGAAGCAAGCGATGAAGCCGGACATGAAGGCGATGTGAACCTGAAAGTCAAAACGGTGGAGTACCTTGACGAAAGAGTGTGCCGCAGAATACTTGACGCACTTCCGGAAATAGGAGAACCCGTGGCAATAGCTGTTCTTCCGGATCACCCGACGCCATGTGCAAAACGTACTCACTCCGCCACTCCCGTACCGGTGATGATTTACGTTCCCGGTGTGGATGGCGACGGCATAAAGCAATACAACGAGGAAACAGCACTCTCCGGCTCCCTCGGAGCAATGACAAATGATGATTTTATTAAAACATTCTTAAGCAAATAATCACATGATATACTATAGCACAAATAACAGCGATATCACAGTTTCTCTGCAAGAAGCTGTGGTAAAAGGACTTGCATCAGACCGCGGACTGTTTATGCCGGAGCGTATTCCTGCTCTGCCGAAAGAATTCTTTGACAACATCGGCAATATGTCGCTGCAAGAAATATCATTTACAGTGGCAAAAGCCCTATTTGGCGAAGATGTGGAAACGGAAGTGCTGAAAAATATTGTTTATGAAGCCCTGAATTTCGACATTCCGCTCAAGCAGGTATCTGAAAACAAATACAGTCTGGAACTATTTCACGGACCGACACTCGCATTCAAAGACGTAGGTGCCCGCTTTATGGCACGTTTGCTCGGCTATTTCAACTCCAAAAGCAACGACAATAGCACTGTAAACGTACTTGTTGCCACCTCCGGCGACACCGGAAGTGCTGTTGCAAACGGTTTTCTGGGAGTTCCGGGAGTGAGAGTATTCGTGCTCTATCCGCAAGGCAAAGTGAGCCGCATCCAAGAGTCACAGTTCACCACACTTGGCAAAAATATCACTGCAATAGAAGTAAACGGTACTTTTGACGACTGCCAAGCACTCGTAAAAACAGCATTTATGGATGGCGAACTGAATGCAAAAATGAAGCTCACAAGTGCAAACAGCATCAATGTGGCTCGTTTCCTTCCACAAATGTTTTACTATTTCTATGCCTACGCACAGCTTGCCAAACAAGGAAAAGACCTGAGCAATATTGTTGTTGCCGTGCCAAGCGGAAACTTTGGAAACATTTGTTCCGCACTCATAGGTAAAGCTATGGGACTGCCAATAAAACACTTTATTGCAGCCAACAATCGCAATGACGTATTCTTCCAGTACCTCCAAACAGGTAAATACGAGCCGAGAAAATCCGTGCAAACAATAGCAAACGCAATGGACGTTGGAGACCCAAGTAACTTTGCCCGTGTTCTTGACTTATACAAACATAGCCACGACGCAATTTGCAGCGACATTTCCGGTTGCACATACACAGATGAACAAATTGCAGAGACTATGAAGGCTACATTTGCCGAAACCGGATATGTTCTTGACCCTCATGGTGCAGTGGCTTATCGTGCACTAAATGAGCAACTAAAAGAAGGCGAAACAGGTATCTTCCTGGAAACTGCACATCCCGCAAAATTCAAAAGCACGGTGGATAACATTCTAAATTCAGACATAGAAATACCTGCCAAACTCCAAGCATTTATGCAAGGCACAAAGCAGTCGCTGCCGATTTCCACAGAATACGAAGATTTCAAGAAAGTGCTCCTAAGCAACAGATAAATAATTCTAAGAAAAAACTTAAAAGCCGGGCTGATGCTCGGTTTTTTTTGAACTGCCTGATTGGATTAATTAGACTAATTAGACTAATTGGACTAATTGGACTAATTTGCCTAATTAGACTAATTGGGACTAATTGGATTTTGCTTCCCGAGATGGCTAAGTTCTCCGGGATATCCCATCATTCTCATGTCTCCCGGGCTTCCCATCATTCCCAGTCCTCCCGGTTCTCCCAAAAATGAAAAAGCCCCACGGATTGTATCCGTGAGGCTTTCTTCTGAAGGGGGCGGCGACCTACTCTCCCGCTTTCGCAGTA
>JBJECR010000062.1:0-3241 GCA_051871275.1 Muribaculaceae bacterium
CTCAATGACTGACAGCCTCATTTTTTAACATTTCTTATGAAACAGGCTCTTAATTGTATGTTGCGGAGTTCGAAATCGTGTGAGACGGTGCCGCTGACAGTGATGTAGTAGCCTTCGTAAAGTGAGGCGGGAACGTGGAGGAGGATGGGGCAATTTATTTCGCCGTCGAAGGTGAAGATGTAAAGCGGCGGCGAATATTCGTAGCCTGCACCGAAGTCGCCTTGTATGGTGATTTTGAGCGACTTGACGGAGGAGGCGGCAATGTCTGCGAGGAAACTGCGGCAGATGCGTATTCTCTTCTTTTTGGTGTCCAGTCGGCTGCGAACGGCATCTTTTGTGGCAATACGGATGCGGTACTTTATATCTACGGGTGCGGAGTCTTCCTGTGAGATGTCGTAAGTGCCTGATTCATCGGAGATAAAATAGCCGGAACACTGATTTATGTCGCAGCCGGTTTCACGAACGTAGTATTCATTCGTGTTCAAGTCCATAACCCACGTTTCATCGCCGCAAAGCCACAGCTCGTGGTGAGCAGGATCGTAGCAAAGTCTGTCAGCCTTTGTTTCCACAATTCTTTCAGTGCCTACGCCGCGAACTTTCAGCAGATAGCCCTCGTGGATATAATACAGTCCCTCGCCCGGCACGCCTGCGGCTTTTTCGCCGTCAATGATGCCGCTACGCTGTATTGTGCTGACATTCAGCATGATATGACTGAGATTATAAATAGCGGCATTTATTTTGTTGCGAGTGAAGACGTAAAAGCGGTTTCTGGTTTGCTCCCAGCCGTTTTGCCCGCCGATAGCCACGTGGATGTGAGTTATTTCGCTGTTTGTCAGCTCATTTACGGATATCGGGTTCAGCGGAGCGGAGATTTTGGTGCTGATAGCCGTACCGGGATACCTTTTATTGACAATGTTTTCATGTGGAATGAGGAAAGTGTCTGATTCATAGCCGGCAAAGGTGATGTTTTTTGCTCCCGGCTCGATGTAATACGCCATTTTGGCGTGTTTGCAGGGCGTGAGAGGGAAGGTGCGACGATAGATGTTGCTACCGCTACGCAGATAGACGGTCATTTCCACTGCGTCTTCGGATGGATAAGTGAGCAAAGGACTGATGCTGAGAGGATTGTCGGTATCGCCTTCAAAGTAGCACACGGCAGACTCGTTGCCGTCACGGAAGGTGATGGAAGCAGCGTAATCCCAGGTGGAAGAACCGGTGGCGTGACTACACATTATTATATTATAGCCTTTGAATCTTTTTCGGGTGATGTCGGCATGCAGGAGTGTGGTGCCGCCCACGCAGAGGTGACGAGCGGTGAAGGTGTGAGGCAGTGCGAAGTCGCTTTCCGGGAGTGCATTGATGTCTGAGTGAACGCCATAGCAGGAATCAACGTCGCGAGAGAAAGCATTCCCGTCCGCAAAAGGACGTTCAATCCTCATGACGGTGTAAAACTCGTTTTCCTTGTTTTCCAGACATTCTGCAATCAGCCTTGCAGAGTTGAAATTCGCGGTGATGCCGGGCAAATTAAAGGAGAGGAAAGTACCGGAAGCGGTGTTGCTGAAGTAGCTTGCGGGTGAGAAGCTGAAATTCACGGGGTCTATCTGCGGAGTCATTTCAATGGTCATATAAGCCACATCCGTGCGAGGGTCGTGACTGCCCACGGCAATTTTGGGTTTGTACGCAGCGGCTTCCAGAGTGAAAGCACTGCGAACGGTATTGCTGTCTGTGAGCGGTACGGTTTGAGTTTCCGTGAGTTGAAACGGTTCTGCCGGAGAGGTGAGCAGCACGGGGCAGGAAACAAAAAGAAGAGCATCGTTGCAGTCAAAAAGTTTGTAGCGAGCGAGAACGGGTTGTACGAGTCGTTCGCTGCCACGAGCTGTTTCGAGGATTTCCGAATAAGCGTTTTTGATGTCGTTTTTCAGATTTTTAAGGTCTTGGAAGCCGAGCCAGATAGAGGACGCGGCATCGCTTTCCGTGAGCTTGCGTTTGGCAACGCCGGAACTGAGGGTGTAGAAGGTGTCCGGCGAGAAGATTCTTACGGCAGGGTATTCTTTTTCCTCTATTTTCGCCCAAGTGCTGCCGGAGCGAGTAATTTTGACGTACTCCGTATCTGTGGCGATGAGGAGGGTGTTATCGCTGATTTTGGCGGCAGAGAGAGGAGTGGACAGAGTTTCAGCCACTTTTGCGGGTTGTTTTCCGGGCGTGGCGATGTAGAGGGTGAGGTTACGGGCAAAAAGTTGTGTTTTTTCACCTTGGATGTCGGTGTCGAGTAGGAGTTTGAGGTCAAGGTTGCTGATTTTAGCGGGATTCGGTGTTGGGACGAGGCAGTCTTTGCCGTTTTTAGTGTTGTGTTTGAGGTTTTTGCTGTAGTTGTCGCCGGAGCAGGGGTAATTTGGATTTTTCATAATAATATAATAATGTGTATTTTTGATAAAGGTTATTTGTTTGCAAAGTTAGTTTTGCTGTGAGGTGGAAAGCAATAGTGTTTGCTTTTTTTAACAAATAGTGGGGCGATTTTGCAAAGTCTATGCGACTTTGCGGTTTTGAACCAATATGTAGCAAAGTCATATACGACTTAGCATATCTGCAAAATGAGCAAAATCTATACGATTTAGCTCATTTTGACCTATGTTTCAGTCACTTCCCCACCTAGCCGCAAGCGGCAAGGTGGGGTTAACCGATTGCCGCAAGCTCCACCGAGCTTGCATCTTGACGTTTTCTCGGTTTGACTTGGCAGGTTCACTCCGCAAGGTGGCATTGCCGCAAGCTCCACCGAGCTTGCATCTTGACGTTTTTCCGGTTTGCTCCGCAGGTTTACTTGGGATGCCGTGGCATGCCACGGCACTACAGGTGGTGGAATTGCGGTTTTGCGTGGCAGGAGCACTCGGCTGACACCGAGGTGGAATAAGTCTAATTAGACTAATATGGCAAATTGGACTAATAGGACTAATATGGCAAATTGGACTAATAGGACTAATATGGCAAATTGGACTAATAGGACTAATATGGCAAATTGGACTAATAAGACTAATTGGACTAATAAGACTAATTGGACAAATTGGACTAATCCCCCCTAATTTATAGCGAATTTTCAGAGTTTGTGTGTTTTTGGAGAAAAGTGAAAAATTTGGTTAAAAATTGTAAGTGGTGTAAGGTTTTTTGATTCAGGGAGTTAAAGAAATATTTTTTGTAACTATTCAGCTATCGGGTGGACGCAATGAAGCGGGTGTTCTATTTTCAC
>JBJECR010000063.1:0-14254 GCA_051871275.1 Muribaculaceae bacterium
GAGGTCTACAGGCTTAAGTACCTTCGCCTCAGACACACTCAGTGAAACACTACCGAAGATTCATCAACAATTGCCGGATTAAATATACCTAAATCCTCGTAATGTCTGAGGGTCTTGACAGTAACTCGGCAGAGCTTTGAAAATTCTCCAATTTTATACAATTTTTTCATTATAATTGCTGTTTGGTACCAATGCTCTGCAAAGTTAGTCTATGACGTAAGGTACGAGTCAAGAGATTGTATTGGAAATTAACGTTATTTAACTATTTTCACGATTTTTCCTTCAATTAACGATAAATAAATACTGCCGGTAACCGGGTCAATATCTATGCCATTAACTTCTGAAGAACCAACCGTTTCCTGCCATAAAACTTCAAAAGTATTTGCATCAATTGCTGTAACAATGCCACGACGGGAGCCGGCATAAATAACTCCATCTTTTTCTGCAACAATGCACGGTGCATGTTCATAGCCAAGTCCTAAATCCACAAGTTTTACGAGATTAAATACATCACTTGTGGCATCAACAACGGCAAGTTCACCGTCCATCGTTTTAGAATATATTTTCGTGAGGTCTTCGCTATATCCAAGGCTTTCGCGGTATTTATGGTCATTATTTCTCCAAACGGTTTTCCCCGTGTTTCTATCAATAGCTGTCATATATCTGTCCGGAGCTACAATAAATACGTATTTATCAGTAACAACGGGAACAACATTGCCCGGACCGAGCATATTTGCAGTTTTTCCGTTAAACCATTTCCATTTTAGTTTACCTGTATTCTTGTCAAGGCATCTGAGGTATGTGTCCCATGCACCAAAAATTACATCGTCACCGCTAACAACAGGTGCTGCCTGGCAATAATTGTTTATAGAATCAAAACACCAAAGTAATTTCTGATTTGCTATATCGTATGATTCAAATTTTTTGTATCCACCTTGGTAAAGAATATTTTCAACAGCAAGACCGTCTGCAACGTATGGTCCATCTGAATAATGTCTGTTTAAAATGCTTCCATCATTATCATTTACAAAAAGAAGAGTTTTGTCTGCACACGGAATAGAAACAATATTACCATGTGTTTGAACTCTTGAAAAGAGTGATGCACCGGTATTTATCTGCCATTTCAAGTCAAAAGAATTTTTGTTCAGTGCTTTCACTTGTCCGAGTGAATTTCCAAAAATTATATTGTTTTCCGAAAAACCTAAGCGAGTAAAAATTGAAGCAGAATCAGAATATACAATTTGAGTATGTTTGATTTCTGATTGTGTGGATTCAAATACAGTCTTAGTAGGTAGTTTAACGGGGAATGTTATTACTTTTTCCGGTTCAGAGCCAAGATTTTTTTTGTAAAAATATATAGAATCGTTATCAATATCAACGTATGAATAACCATAAATTCCATCTTTTCTGTCAAGAGCAGCCACCATTATAGATTGTATGCTACCGGACATATAAGGGATGTACCTGTGGTAGTGACCATTGATGTGAATTATTGTAGGGTATTCTTCCAAGAGTTTTATATAATCTATATATCCTAAGTCAAGGTCGTTTTGTCTGAGAGGGTAATGATTAAAAGAGACAATTTTTTTATTTGTACTTTTATAATTGTCCAGAACAGAACGCAACCAATGCATATCTTCTTTTTTGATATGTCCGTCACCCATTTTCATATATGGACCGCAATTGGTGCCTACAATTACAATATCGCTTCCCGGTATTTCTGCTGCAAATCTATCGTTACCCCAAAGGTCTATAAAAGATTTGGTAGCACTTTGTGACCAGTTGTTTTCGTGATTACCGGGAATAACATACGTAGGTGCTGTAATTTGGTCTAATATTGACTTTACGTTTGCGAGTTGTTCATCAGAGCCTTCATTTGTAAGGTCGCCACACATTATCACGGCATCACATTCCGTGCCGTTTATCTCTTGCACTGCAAGTTTTAATTGTTTTTCACATTCGTTTCCGGGTGTAACGTGCACGTCAGCAAGAACGATAAGTCTTACTGCCCAGGCATTGAACACTAAAAAAGCCAATAGCAGAGAAGTGATTGTTCTTTTCATGATATATTTTCAGTTGTGTTATAAGGGTTTTAATAATTTATGCAAAGGTAACCAATAAAATGAATATTAGCAAACTTAGTTTCATAACAAAATAAATAGACTCTCACGCATAAATCAAATTGCGGAGAATATAATCAGATGTAAGCCAATTATCTTCCGGAATGTAAATAACATTCTTTTTTATCAATAAAAGTCCGGAAGAAATCATTTTTCTGCTTTCTTTGTGGAAATATTCTTGTATAAATTCAGGAAATGAATTTTCAATAAGTTTAATATTCAGTCCGGCGGCAGTGCGGAGTGAAGTGATAATAAGGTCGTTGTATCTTTCTATATCATCGGTTTCTTCCGTAATAAATATTGTTTTATTATTGTTTAGAATAGATGAAATGTATTGGGGAATATTATTAGGATTATATCTGCGAAGTGTTCCGTCAAAACTGTGAGCAGAACATCCTAAACCCAAATAAGGTGTGTAATTCCAATAGTTTGAATTGTGTAAGGCTTCTTTGCCGGGAAGAGCAAAATTTGAAATTTCATAGTGATTATATCCGGCATTACGGAGTGTGTCGCAAAGGTATTTGTATGCTTCTTCCGCCTCTTCATCTGAAATTTCTGATATCAAACCCTTTTCACGTTGAGAATATATTTGAGTACCTTTCTCAAACGAGAGCAAATAAGCGGAAATATGTGGTGGAGCGAATGAGAGGAGTTTATCTAATGAATACTCAAATAAATCATTACTCTTTTTGTGAGAATTGTCTGAAGGAAGTCCATAAATTAGGTCACAACTGAAATTCAAATTAAAAGATTTGATAATGTTTATTGCATTAGCGGCTTTTTGGGAATTATGACGGCGAGAAATAAGTTTCAGAGTATCATCGTCAAAAGATTGGATACCCATACTTATTCTGTTTACTCCATTAGCTGAAAACGTTTTGATAAGATTTTCGGAAACATCTTCGGGATTGACTTCTATAGTGAATTCTTTGATGTTGTCGTTTATGTATGAAGATAATCCTGCAAATAAGAGGTTTAATGTTTCTGAATCAAGTATAGAAGGAGTGCCTCCACCGATATAAATTGTAGAAAATGGATTGGGTACCTCATTTTTTCTCAATTCTAGTTCTTTAAGCAGGGCTTTTATATAATCCTTTTGCTTCGTCAGCATTGATGGTGCAGAAAAAAAGTCACAATAGGCGCACTTTGACTGACAGAATGGAATATGTATATAAAGTCCGCTCATTCAAATTTATTATTTTAAACACCACAAATGTTTTTGAAGTCGCAGTATTTGCAATGTTCTAAATTTTTGTTTTGTTTTAGAGGAATATCCTTGTTGAGCATATTTTCAAGGTGCGTTTTGAAAATTGACAAGAATTCGTCATTTAAGGTGCTATCTGATTCATTTGATTTCTGCTTATAATCGGTGAGTGGAACGCAAGAAGAAGGTTTTCCATACTTTAAGTAATCAAGCGGATCAACAGCAAGTTCACGCAGTTTGTAAATCATTGGTAAGATATCAATATTTCCTTTAATAACATTGTCTTTAGCGTACTCTTGTGCAAATATGTTGGAGTAAAGGAAAAGTTGGAGAATAGCTTTTGGCCTTTTATTCTCTTTTTCAAAGAGGTCACTTATTTTACTGAAAATCAGTTCATCAGAGCCTGTTTTATAGTCTATAAGTCGGTATGTGGTTTTTCCGTCATTATAAGTTACTTTATCAACGCGGTCAATAAAGCATTTTACATTTAGATTGATACCATCTACATTTATTGATGTGACATATTCTTTTTCAGAGTATAGGTATTCGTACTGCTTTATGTTTAATTTATCAAAAGCGTCTATTTCTTTATTGAATACGCACTCCATAAAGTAAACCATAAATTCGGCAAGGAGCAATATTTCCTTAGGCAAGTCATTGAGATTAAGTAATCTTTGTCCGGTAACACGTGTTACTCTTCCTCTATAATAGTTTTTGTCAAAGGATCTTACGAGAGAATCTACTATTAGATGTTTGTGATTCTTTAAAATATCGTTTAATATTTCCGCATTAAAAACGGTTGTTTTAGGTCCTTGTGTTTTTACTATTTCGTAAAAATTCTGAAAGGCTTCATGCATAATGGTTCCATACATAGAAGAGTCTACGTATGTGTTGTCGTCGGTTTGCTCAGGCAGTCCGGCAATGTATCTGAAGAAGAATTTGAGCTGACAAGCAAGGTATGTATTAAAAGCACTTGCAGACAAATATCTTCTATCGTTACCGGATGAAAAATATCTTTTTAATTTTTCATATACTATATTTGATTTTGTCAAAAGTCTTTCACCATTTTCTATAGTAATATCCGGTGTCTCATTAGCATCATTCAATTCCTGAGGCAATTCTATTTTATTGCATTTGGCAACGTCAAGTTTTCTTTCCGGTTCAGGTGTAAGATCGTATGACATAGCGATGTCCTTCAACTTGGAGCCGAAATTTGTTTTGAAAATGAATTTCAGTTGATACAAGTATCTGGACATTTCAGATTTTGCGCCTTGTGCACGAGAATCATGGACGAGATATACGTTTTTTGAACGAGTGAAAAGTCTATAGAAATAATAAGCATATATGCCTTCCTGAGATTCCGGTGTGGATGTAGTTAGTCCATTTCGCAAATTATATGGGATAATTGATTTGCGGAATAATTTTTTGGGGTATATTTTCTCATTCATGGAAAGGATAATGAGGTTTTTAAAATCCAAAGCACGAGTTTCGAGTATTCCCATAATTTGTGCACCGTAAAGAGGTTCACCGGCAAAACGTATAGTCTGTCCGGATGCCAATCGGATTATAAATCTGATAATTGTGGTGTGAGAAAGATGTATTTCAAATTGTTTACATAGACGTTGGATAGAATCAAAGCTTTGACGGAAATTTACGGCAAAACTATGAATCCAAAGGTCATCAACTGTTTTTTCTATTATAGTGTCAAGGATATCGCTTACTTTGTCAATGTCTTTCTCATTATCTTCAAAAATTGTGAGATATCGGGATAAAAGAGGATACCATTCTTCAATTTCTGAATGTTTAATAAAATATATTTTTTCGGAAATTATCTTGTTTTGAAGTTTATATGCTTCATTGTCTGATATTTTATTAAGTAGTGGCTGAGAAAGAAAGTCTAATAAATCTTTATAGTAATAAGTTATTTCACCATTAGTGCGAGAAGCCCTACTACATAAAAAAGTAATACTCTTTAGCAGAGATGTAATGGGAGTATTATTCAATGGATAGCCCATTGTGATATTTATGTCTTTCAATTCTTCCGGAAGAGAGCGGAGTACAAAAGTACACATTTCTTCGTCCGGTAAAATCAGTGCAGTGTTTACTCCTTTGCTGTCTATGCGTCCTTGTTCGTTTAATTCAGTTAAAATACTAACCGCATATTTCGCTTGTCCTATTCTTGATGGTACTCCTACTATTTTTGTTTCAGGGAGCGAGTCATTATCAAGTTCGGGAAATAAACCGTCAATTGTGAGTTCGCTTTTAAAATTGTTTTTGTTTTTATTTACAAAACGAGATGCCGGATTATCTTCATTCAGCAAAACTGATTCAGAATCCCAATAAAAATCACCAATACCATTATCGCGAAACCAACTGAATATTTTTTCTTCTGCCGGTGACAATGCATTAAAACCGATGAAGACGTATTTTGGGTGTTTTAAGCGAGATTTAAGGCTGTCCATTTCCTCAGCAGCCTTGCGGTATGCCATACCTTTGTAGCAAACATTTGCTTTTGATAATTCTTCTCGTAATCCGGTGTAAAGTTCATAAAGCACTGCCCATAACTTTGTGATCCTATCTCCGATAGCTTTGTATGAATTCTCTTCATTATCACCCTTATAGTATTGCCACATATCGTCGCTTTTACGCATTTTTTCGTATGGGTCTTTGAAATACTCATTAACAATTTCAAGAATTTCGCCTGAGAGATAAGTTGAGGCTATGGATTTAAAGTCTTTTATGTTTTTAAGTAATCCCTCAGCATTAATGAGATGAATATCAATGTCGTTGAAGTCATTCAAAATCATTTCACCCCAGCTTGCAAAAGAATCAAAATCAATCAGTTGAGTGTTGTCACTCCTTTCTGCTACAATTTTCCTGTAACAATCGTAAAGAATGAAAAGGCGGTCAAAATATGGTGCTTCTACACTCTGAGTTATTTTAAGCACAAAGTTTTCAATGTCTATGGAATTGGCAAAAAGTGCTTTGTCCTTGTTTTGTGATTCAACATAATTGTTGAAAAACAAGCAGCAACGTTTATTTGGGAAAACGTAGCAAAAATCAGCCATTTCGTCACCATAATTCTCGTAAAAGGAATCGGCTATAGCTTTAAGAAATGTTTTCATAGTAAAAATCTTTTATTATCGTTTTATAAGTAATATCGTGCGTACTGCTACATCAAAAAGAACCATTTTGGAGTTTGTATTCCCTGAGATGTCTGTTATTGCGTTATTGAATGTTCGGCTCAGTTCCTGAACGTTTCTTTCATTTATGTATGGTGAAAATTTTGTGGAAAATTTTTCTTCAGCAGTATTGAGGTAAACGAGGTCTTTCTGCCGGAGATTGTACACAAAGTTTTCACGTGTCAGTCTGTCACAATATTTAAGGAAAGAGATTTGCTGCTCACGTCCGAGAGATGCAACTTCGTTTGACCATAGTTTCAAGTCACCCACTTTTCTGCTGTAAGCACTTCTCATTAGGCGAATGAAAAAGTTGAAGAATTGTTCATTGCCGCTGTCCGTATTTAGTTGTAGAATTGCTTTTGATAAAGACCCTTCCGCATTATGGGCGATAGATAGTGCATCTTGCCCTTCAATGCTATATTTCTCCATAAGATATGTGGCAATATCATTATCTGTGAATCTTTCCACATCTATTCTTTGACAACGAGAGTAAATTGTAGGCAGCACCTCTTGTGGAGAATCAGACGTAAGAATGAATTTAGTGTCGCTGAATGGTTCTTCTATGAGTTTCAAAAGTTTATTTGCACACTGTTCGTTCATTCTTTCCGGCAACCACATTACCACTATTTTATACTTAGAAGTACGAGCAGTGAAAGCGAGTTTACTTATAAGTGAATCACTTTCTGTAACATACATTACAGGTAAGGTTGTTGCTGCTCCAAGTTCTTCAAGCCACCCTTCAAAATTCATCATGGGGTCTTTCTCTACAAAAGACTTGAATTCTGTAATAAAATCATCAGAAATCGGTGGAGTAGTACTTGTTTTTTTCTTAATTACCGGAAAACTGAAATGAGTGTCGATATGATTAAAACTCGCATGCTGACGACATGATGGACAGCAACCGCAACTATCTCCATTGCTTCGGTTTGTGCAATGGATGTACTGTGCAAGTGCCTGTGCAAGTGCAAATTTACCCACACCTTGTTCGCCTTGCAGAAGTAAAGCATGAGGCAATCTATCGTCTTCCACAAGGTTAATAAGTCTGCTTTTTATTTTGTGCTGTCCGGGTATATCGGCAAATCTCATATCGTGGATTTTTAGAAAAGTTGAGAAACAACGTTATGAACGGAATTTACTGCATTATGAGAGTAGTAATGGATAGATTTGACACCATTGGCAAAGAGTTCTTTGCTCTGAGCTACGCACCATTCCACGCCAACTGCTTTTATTTCATTGTCGTCTTTGCATTTGATTAGTTCATTTGCCAGTTCCATTGGTAAATCTACCTTGAATGTCTTAGGCAAAAGAGTAATCTGGTTAGCATTTATAATAGGTTTGATTCCCGGGATAATTGGAACATTTATTCCAATTTCTTTAGCACGACGGCAGAAATCAAAGTATTTTTGGTTGTCAAAAAACATTTGTGTCACAATGTAGTCTGCTCCGGCATCAACTTTTGCTTTGAGCCACATAAGGTCCATTTCCACATTTGGTGATTCTTCATGCTTTTCCGGATAACCTGCAACACCATAGGAAAAAGGCATATCATTCACGATGTCCATATTTGTGCCGTCAATAAAAAGTCCCTTATTGAAAGCATTAACTTGTGCTTGGAGTTCGGACGCATGTGCATGTCCGTCAGGGTTTGGCGTAAATCGTGATTCATGTTTTGCTTTGTCACCGCGTAGAAGTAGTAGATTGGTTATTTCAAGGAATCTCAAGTCGATAAGAGCATATTCTGTTTCAACTTTTGAATAGCCCGAACAAATAATGTGCGGGACAGCCGGGATGTGGTACCTGTGTTGAATAGCAGCTGCAACAGCAACAGTACCGGGACGGCTACGTTCAGATACACGCCTGTAAAGACCGTCAAGAGTGGATTTATACACCATTTCGCTTCGGTGTGTGGTGATATTGATGTAAGACGGATTAAACTCCATCAGTGAATCAATATTGCTGAAAAGTTTGTCTATCCCTCTGCCTTTTAGTGGAGGTAGGACTTCAAAAGAAAAAGTATTTCCTTGTTTCTGATTTATTATTTGTGGTATTGTATTCATACTCTATAAATTACTCTTGTGTATCGGTTGATTTGGTTGCTTTGTATCCAATTTTGGCAAGCGAAGCAGCCAAAATATCCGGATTGGTTTTTTCTGCATCAAATTTAAGGGAAATTTTTTGATTTTCAATAGAAACAT
Source organism: Muribaculaceae bacterium (assembly GCA_051871275.1). GTDB lineage: Bacteria > Bacteroidota > Bacteroidia > Bacteroidales > Muribaculaceae > CAJUPY01. Next base: position 8,702 of record JBJECR010000063.1, read on the forward strand.
CAATAGACTTTATCCCTTTTTCAAATTTTAGTTTGTTTTTTATCTTAGCAACGCAGTTTTTGCACGTAATTTTAGGAGTTACAGAAAACTCTACGGTTTGTAAATCTTTAGCGGACATGCACAGAAATGCAGTTGCCATAATCAATATTGTAAGAAAACGTTTCATACTCATTTTTAGTATTTTATTATCTGTAATTCAATTTAAGTCTTATACCTGCGTAAAACATAGCTCCGTGGAGTGGGGCATATATAAGGGTAGGGTCATAATATCCGGTTTCCGGAATATTTATAATTGGATTTTTCTGTTTGTAGCTTGTGAGGTTTTCCCCACCTGCGTAAAGAGAAAAATGACGGAAATGGCGAGTTATTTGCCCTGATAATTGTGCAAAGTTAGCATAATTTTCCGAATAAAGTACAGAATTATTAAATATTGGTGACTTTGGCAATCTACCTCCTCCGTTTATTTGCAGTGTCATATCAAATTGCCACAATTCAAGGGGCGTGAGATATGAAAGAGAAATCATACTTTTGTAATCTGCGGTCAGTGGTTTGGTCATAGTCTTGCCGCTGTATGTTTCTTTGACTTTATTTTTTCTGTATGCCGCAATTAAAGAAAGCCCGTCAAACAATTCATAATTAACGTCAATCTGGAAAGTATGTGAATATGATTTTCCTTCAAGGTTTGTAATTGCAATTTGTCCGGGGTTGCTGTCGCGATCCAAGATGATTTGGCTGTCAAAGTCGGTGTAGTAATATTCTGCGGAAAGTGTGAGCGGTCTGCCAAAAAGCGAAGCGGAGAAACTTGAAGAAATGCCATAATTCCATGCCTTTTCCTGATTTACCTTCTCCGTGACTTCAATTGGTAATGAAGATGCGAGAAGATAACCATATTCGGCCCAAGGGTTTACGGTTCGGTATCCTTTACCTATTGAGCCGCGGAAAGTGAGTGAGCGGATTGGATTCCACTTTATGTGCATTCTTGGAGTGATGAAACCGTTATAAATACTGCTGTTATCATACCTTAATCCAGCCATTGCCACTAATTTTTCATCTAACTTGTAGGTGTATTGAGCATAGACACCTGAGGTGGTTTCACGGTCTTTTATTTGGGCGTTTTTGTTTAGAGTATGGTGAAAATAATCATAAACTATGCCTATACCTGTAGATAATGAATTATGTTCGTCAAAATCCGTTTCAAAGAATATTTGACCGTAAGCATTGGTCTGTTTTGTGTAAAGACTTCTGTTTCCACCGTATTCTCCATCATATAAATGACGTGTGAAACTGCCCATTACTGCAATGTTTGTATTCTTTTCACTATTCAGAATCCAAGCATTTTTAAACCAACCGTCAAAATGAGTTGTACTTAAATCGGTGTCGTATTGTTTTGGGTCAAGATGATGACTTGCGTGACTTGAAACACCGCTTTTACGGTTTTCATCAATTATTGAAACGAGTGCCTGAGTTATCCTTTTACTTGAGAAATATCCCCAGCGGTTCAGAATGTTAAATTGCTTTATATCAGGCAAATCAGTAAAACCGTCATTATTGCCGTCATGACTTTTATATCGGTCTTCGTAGTGTAAGAGAAGTGCGGATGATAACTTGCTGTTTATGTGGATATTGGCATCTGCATTTGCTTCAAATTTTGCTTTACTGTCACCGTAAAGATTAACTCCGATAGTTTCATCTTCTGCCTGAGGCTTGAGGTACTCTATATTTATTTGACCTGTTATTGATTCAAAACCATTTTTCACGGAACTGCTACCTTTTGAAACCTGAATGCTTTGCATCCAAGGTCCGGGAACATATCCCAAAGAGTAGGTGTGTGCAGCACCACGAAAGGCAGGAATGTTTTCAGTAAGCATTTGTACGTATGAGCCTGAAAGTCCAAGTAATTTGATTTGCTTAGCCCCTGTTGCGGCATCGTCGTATGAAACGTCAACGGAAGGATTTGTGGTAAAACTTTCACCGAGGTTGCAACAAGCAGCTTTGAATAATTCTTGTTGACCTATCAGCATGGAGTTTTCAGCACCGCTCACTTTTATTACACCACGTCCTCGTGAGGTAACTGTTACTTCATCAAGTGAATATGGAATGAGTGTTATTGTTATATGTTCATTATTAGAAATAAGTGTGGTGTCGTTATTGAAACCAACGTATGAGGTAATGAGTTTTTTCGGTGTAGAATCCGGGAAATCAATCTCAAAATTACCATTAAAATCCGTGGTTACTCCGGTTTGTGTATTTTCCCACCTTACCTGTGCACCAATCAGCCTTTCTCCGTTATCTGAAAAGACTGTACCTTTCAGTTGTGCAGTCAATGTAAAATAAGATAAAATGCTTAAAAAGAATATTTTAATTCTCATTTCTTGAAATAGTGGTTTAAAATTTGTACTACATTTGTTATATCTTCCGAGCTATAAAAAGCATCAAATGGGACAGCAACAAGTGTTTTGCCGGCTTTGAATTTAATAATAATATGCTCTTTAATTATTTCTAAAGAACTTATTTCATTGTAATTTAATGCTTTACTATTGGATAATTGCGTTTCTTTTCCATCATCAAATTTGACGTATAATATTTCAAGCGAATCGTCGTAAAAATTTATGATTCTCGGTTTCAATCCTGAAGCGTATCCCGGAAGAAGCAGAGTGTTGAAATAAGACACAGTCAAAAGGAAAGGGTACAGCAAGAAAAGGAGCATAAGCCCAATATACAAAAAAGCATTGTTGTAATAAAAGCCAAGTGCAAACGATGCAACCGGGAAAATAAATAGCCAAAGGCTGTTTATCAACCTGTTACGCATTTCTATTTTTGCTATGAATGATGGACTCGTTTTATGACACTTAGTTTGTACCATTGATGTAATTATAACTTACTACAAAGGTAATACTATTATTTGAGTTGACAAAGTGTGAAAATTCTAATAAAATATAATAGAACGATACGTTATTTTTAATATGTGTTAATTTTGAAAGACTTGTAATGCGTCTGCAACGATGAATGTACTTCCGCCTATGAAAATCACATCATTTTCTGAGGACTCTTTTTGTGCTTGTTCAATAGCTTCTTTTACGCTTTCAAATACCTTGCAACTAATACCTGAATTGCGGAACTTTTCAGCAAGGATGCTTGTAGGCATAGCTCTTTTAACTGATGCATGCGTTATAAAATATGAAGCATTTCGGGGCATCAAGTGCATGATGGAATCAACATCCTTGTCGCTCACAAAACCTATTATCATTTTGAGGTTCGTTTTTTGTGAGATGTTGTTAAGTTGCTCGGAAATGTATTCCCATCCACCGATATTGTGACCTGTGTCTGCAATAATTGTTGGTTTTTGTAATATTTTCATCCATCTTCCCATAAGGTGAGTGTTGCATATCACCTTTTCGAAACCTTTGATTATTGCTTCAGGTTTTATTTCTAAATTACAGGACTTTAGAGTTTTAACTGCTTTCAATATTGTATTGGTATTTTTCAGTTGGCATATTCCGCAAAGTGGAGAATTAACATTGCCATATACGGTTTTGTATGAAATACTGTCTGAAGAAACTGCATATTCGCAGATGAGATTTTTATCTTCTTGAGCAAAATATATAGGGGCCCTTTGTTCAGCGGCTTTGTTTGAAAATATTTCTTTTATACTTCCATCCGCCTCTCCGATAACAACCGGAATACCCGGTTTGATAATACCTGCCTTTTCTTTTGCAATGCTTTCAAGCGTGTTGCCGAGTTGTGCCACATGGTCCTTTGAAATGTTTGTAATAACAGATAAAACAGGCGTTATTATATTAGTGCAGTCCAGTCTGCCTCCAAGTCCAACCTCAATCACGGCATAATCTACATTTTGACTTTTGAAGTAGTCAAATGCCATTATTGTGGTAAGTTCAAAGAAAGAGGTTTTTAAGCCTACATTCATTTTTAGGTATCTTTGCAGAAAATCTATCACCGACTCTTTTGAAATCATTTCGCCATTTACTCTTATCCTTTCGCGGAAATCTATCAAGTGAGGTGAAGTGTAAAGTCCCACTTTGTAACCTTGTTCCATAAGAATAGATGCCAAAGTGTGAGATGTGGAACCTTTGCCGTTTGTGCCGCCAATGTGTATGCTTTTGAATGATTTATGCGGATTTCCGAAAGCATTGTCCAGCTTAATGGTGGTGTCTAATCCGGGCTTGTATGCCGCTGCTCCTATTTGTTGAAATTGTGGGGTAGCGTTATATAGGAAATCAATTGCTTCTTCGTATGTCATAAATTAATAAATTATGAAACCGGCTAATCCGGCTGCGATAATCACCAGAATAGGGTGAATTTTTGTAAAATAGACAATAAGGAATGATATAGCACAAATGATAATGCTTATAATTATCTGTTGTGTGCTTTCTCCAAAGTTTGCGGTATTCATAAGCAGCAATGCAGCAGAGCCTATAAGTCCGATTATCACCGGTCGCAATCCGGCAAAAACAGCTTTAACTGCCATGCTGTCACTGTGTCTGGAGAAAAGGTGAGTTGCGTAGCGAGATAGGATAAATGGAGGTATTACCACGACAGTTGTACATATTAAACTACCTAGAATACCCCAAAATACGCCTGTGAATCCGGCAAGTTGTGGTGCGGAATAGCCAATATAAGTAGCGGAGTTTATTCCAATAGGTCCCGGAGTCATTTGAGATATGGCAACTATATCCGTAAAAGTCTGTTCTGTTATCCAACCTGGCAGTACCACTTCACTCTGAATGAGTGACAGCATTGCATAGCCACCGCCAAAACCGAAAAGACCTATTTTAAGATAGCTACATATTAATTGCAAATATATCATTTTGATTTATTGATTTTCTTTAGTTGGAAATATTTATAATAAATGTATCCTATAATACCGCCAAGGACTATATATAATATAGGATTGGACACAATAGGGAATCCAAGCCAAATAATTATGGCAACAAATACGGGTATCCAAATTGTTTTAATGCCGATTTTTGAGGCTTTTGCGGTTGTTACAACCGGCACCAAGATTAGTGCAACAACAGCAGGGCGAATTCCCATAAAGATTCTTGTCAGAACCTCGTTGTTTTTTATTGCATCGGGAGTAAGAAATATGGCTATGGCTAAAATAATGAGGAATGAAGGCAAAACCGTGCCAAGAGCCGCAGATAAGCTGCCTTTTAGTTTTGCAAGTCTGTCGCCTATAACAACGGACATATTAACCGCCAAAACACCCGGGAGTGATTGTGTAACAGTTATTAAGTCCAAAAATTCATCATTTGTGAGCCATTTGTGTTTATCCACCACTTCTCGTTGAACTATGGAAATCATAGCCCATCCTCCGCCAAATGTGAATAACCCGATTTTGAAAAATGTAGTAAACAACTTTAAGTTTGTACCCATATAAATCAAATATTTTTGATTTGCAAAGTTACTCATTTTTCTGCAAATTGTAGATGATATGGATATAATCTTATAAAATTTGATTATATTATCTCTATTTAGAATGTGTAGATTCCAAAACGAAGTGCAACGTTATTGAGGTCTAAATTATGTAGATTC
>JBJECR010000064.1:0-14202 GCA_051871275.1 Muribaculaceae bacterium
GTTATCCCGGTTCACTTCCGATTGCCGCAAGCTCCACCGAGCTTGCATCTTGGCGGAGTGAACCGACATCATCAGTGTGTCGGAGACACGCTGATGATGAGGAGCCTCGGTGAGGCTCCAATTGTGGTAAACGCCGGGTTTAGTGTCGGAGACACTTAACCCGGTGATAGACAGACTACTACCCCTAAATCGAACCCTGGAGGGGTTCGGTTGTGGTAACAGATTTGCTTGTGATTTCATTATCACAACCGAGCATCTCCGAAGCTCGTATATCCTATTTGCCTCACACTCACCGGGTTAAGCCTCTCCGAGGCTGAACCCGGCGTTTACCACAATTGCAGTCCCTCCGGGACTGCTCACATGTGCCGTATCTCCGAAACGGCACATGTCCCGGTTCGCTCCGCAAGTTCACTTGGGATGCCGTGGCTTGCCACGGCACTACAGGCGGGTGTTGTTCATTACATTCAAGGAACTCAGACTATAGAGTTGCTATCAGTCCTGACTGCAAAATTACATAATTATCAGTTACTTGCAAATATTTTTTGCCCCAAAAATTGCCTTGCACCGCAAATTTTGACGTTTAGACAATAAAATTGACGATTTGACAAGAAAATAAGCCGACAAATGCAACCTGTCTTTATTTTTTTCACCTTAAATACTTGCAAACAAAAAAATATTTTTAACTTTGCAACAAATATTCAACAAACCTTTACGTTAAATTTTTTTGTAAGATGAATAAGTTTTACGTCATATTGCTTGCGTTGGTAATATCTACAGCTGATTCTGTCGGATTTAAGGTTGCCGCAGAAGAATCATTGTTTTTAGATAGCATTTCCACTATGTCTGAAACGGAATTTCGCAGTCACATGAGGAATTTGGTTTCCAAAGGTAACAAGTACTACGACCGTAGCTATCGCCGCGGTATTATAAACACCGCCGATGCAATATCATTCGCTATTTACGAAAGAAGTTTCAACCACCTGCTCTGTGTAGAAGATTCACTGGAATTTACGGCAGACTACTATAAACTCTATGCCGATTGGTACTACGAAAACGGCAACTACGACAGCAACAATTTCGACTCTGCGGAAACATACTTCTTGCAAGCTATAGGCATCTATGAATCTAATTCTTTCCTCCGCGGACTCCGTACCGGACTGCCTATGCTTCACCGAGAAATGGCTCAGCTGAAATACCGCACCGGAGACTATGCTCAAGCTCTCTCTTACACGCAACTCGCCCTTGACGCTTTCGTCTCAGACTATGAAAACGGCGAATTTGAACAGGGCGATGAGGACTACAACGTCATGCTGGAATTGCGTAGCCAACTCGCTATGTGTGAGGCTCGAGTAGGTAACATTGAGAAGGCTCTCAAGGATATTGACGAACTGCTCAAAGAATACCCCTCACAGTCTGAGAAATACTACGAAATGCTCCGAAAAAAAGGTAAAATCCTCATGATTTCCGGCAGCAAAAATTGCAACGAAAAAGCACTTGAATACTACAAGAAATTTTTCGCTTGGCAGAAAAAATCTTCTATGTCTTTCCTCGCTGAAATGACTGCGGAAGAACGTGAAGACTATTGGATGAGAATTCGCCCATTCGTGGCAGACTGCTACCAAACGGAAGATGCAGACCCGGCATTTCTTTACGACGTAACCCTCTTTGCTAAAGGGCTTCTGCTGCAAATAAACCGTCTTTCCGGCGAAGGCAAAACGTCTGACAATGCCCTCAAATCGCTGCAATACACCTGGCGGAATATTCAGTCTCGCCTCAGCAAGGACGCCTGTGCAGTGGAATTTGTTCAGTACGAAAAACTCGGCAAGAAAAAAATGGCTGCACTCATCCTCAAACCTTCAGGCAAACCCAAATGGGTGGCTATGTTGACTCCCGGAGATTTCCTCACATACGAATCCGGTGCTTGGAAAAATGAAGAGAGAATCTACGATACGGAAGGCAAAAAGAAAAATGCTCTCTACAACGACTCCGTCCTCAAATACGAAATCTGGAACGAACAGCTCCGCAAAGCTATAAAACCCGCAAAGAAACTATACTTCGCTCCTGACGGCTACCTCCACCAGATTGCCGCAGAATACATGTTGCCAAGCGATATGGCTGCCGTCAAAGCGTTCCGACTCACTTCCACCAGACGACTGATGGAAAATCCGCACGTCCGCACGGACTCAGCCCTGATTGTAGGCGGACCGAACTACAACACCACAAGCATTCAAACAGACTTTGGCAACGATGCCGATGCTTACTATAATATGCAAAATAGCCGAGTGAGATTCAGCGAACTTCCCGGCGCTCTCAAAGAAAGCATTCTCATTGCACAATCCCGCGACTGCATCTCGGATACCCTCCTTCTCACGGGTAAAGCATCAGAACTTACGTTCCGAAACCTCTGCTCTTTATACCCTATCCTCTCTATCTCCACGCATGGATATTTTATGAGTTCCGAGGTTCCGCAGGGCACAGACATCAAACCGTGTCTCACAGACGAATCCCTCTCAGAGTGCATTGTAGCCCTTGCCGGAGCAAACACATCTATACAAGATTATGACTTTAATTCCGACCTCTACGACGGCATAGTCTCCGCAAGAGAACTCTCTCAATGCGACATGAGCAACGTGGATTTAGCCGTAATTTCCGCTTGCCAGACAGGACTAGGCTACGTCACAGCCGACGGTGTCTATGGAATTCAGCGCGGACTCAAAAATGCCGGCGTGGGATGTATGCTTGTGAGCCTTTGGAACGTCAGCGACAACGCAACGGCAATACTGATGACAAACTTCCACAAAAACCTCTGTAGCGGCATGACTGTCCGTGATGCCTTTGATGCCGCCAGAGAATCACTCTGCAATGTTTCTTCAGACGCAAGCAAAACTTTTGATGCCACAAGACTTGTGCAGACCGTTTCACCCGCGGAAACTTATTCCGAACCACAGTACCGTAACGCTTTTATCCTCATAGATGCACTTGAATAAGAAAATAGTATTCCATTTCAGTTCAGGACAAAATCGTACAAAAAACCGTAAAACGGATTAAACTTTTTTAATGAAAAAATCTCTAAATAATAAAAAATAAAAATCGCATATATGTCTTAACGGACAGTCCCTCATATATGCAAAGATATTACGCCAAATCCGTGGGACTATAGGCAACAAAATCTAAAGTTTTATATGAAGTTAAAAAATCTTTTTGTAGCAGCTTCACTTTTCTGCTCTGTAGCGCTCTTCGCACAGGAACCGGCAGCTACTGTTGATGCAAAAGGCGGTTCACAAACTGCAGAACTCTTAGACATGGCAGGTAGCCTCGTTAAGTACGGCTATGGTACAAAAACAGCTATGCCTCTCATCCAAGCTGTTGAAATCTACAACCGTTTAGGCGTTGCAGCAGAAACTGAAGCTAAAGTTAAAGAATCTGAATCCGATGCAGTTGTTGCAGCTGAAGCAGCTGCTAAACAGGACGTTGTTTCATACGACCCTGCACAGCTCCTCGCAGACGCAACAAAATATGCTGACGGAGATGCTAATCTTCTCGCTCTCATCAAAGCTGCAGGCGAAGTTCGCGGTAGAGTTGGTGGCCCTGCTAGTCACACAGACACTGTAAGTGCTAATCACACAGACCGTTACACTATTACATTCCGCGGTGGTGAAGAAGCTATCGTTATCGTAAACGGTGACGGTGACACAGACCTCGACCTCTTCATCTATGATGAAAACGGCAACTTTATCACTTCCGACACAGACAGCACAGACAACTGCGTTTGTACTTTCAATCCTCGTTGGACAGGTCCGTTCACCATCAAAATCAAAAACTACGGTAACGTTTACAACCGTTACGTCCTCATCACAAACTAATCTTAAATATTCAGTTTGATACAATAAAAGCCGAGGATTGCCTCGGCTTTTATTGTATAGAATAGAAACGTCATTTCAGTCTTTGCAGACGTGAGTATATCAAATCTTTATACTCCTGTTTGAGAGAATCGGTTAAAAAAGAATTGTCTATAGTGCTGATTACTTTAGGCAAAGATTTATGAAATTTCTCTATCATTAAGCGGAACGCTCTTTCATCAATACCCATTTTTTCTGCCGCTACAAGAAAATCAAGCAACTTAAAGTTAGACTTTTTTCCATTCAGAGTAAGAGCCAGTTCTTCCTTATCTTTCGGGTTAACTATCGCAGTATTAAGCAAATCGTATGCAAGCGACAAGCGATAGAAACCGTCAGGAGCATAAAGTGAGAAATTTTTCAGGTGCATATCATTGTTCCCTGTTATGAAGCAGAAAAGAAGCACTTGAAAAAAATTGGTAACACACAGTTTCGGTGTTGAGCTATACTTGGATATAGTCTTTGCCACTTGTTCGTATGAACCTTTATACTTGTATTCAGTGGGGTGGAGTGTAAGTTGACACATATCCTCCATATCTATTTTTTCACCACCTTCCGTGCGGTCTATCCGCCGTGTTATATATGCCAAACTGCCATCGGCAAGTCGTATCAATGAATGTGGCACAACACTTATACGGCACACTTCCGCCAAATGCATTGTAAGATCTTCCACCTCGGGAAGTGCTTCGTAATCCTCCGTTTGAGGCTTAAGAATATAATCACCCCAAAGTCCAACAATCGTGAGGCGTGACGTGTCTTGATGTTTATCCAAATTCAGAGATAACTTTGGTTGCACTCCGGTGAGTGAGGTTTGAGCCTTAATAACCTTTTCTGCCAGAGAGTCAAGATCCTTTCGGGAATACGCAATTACCGGTGCTTCCCTTGTACCAAATATCTTTTTGGAACAAGCCGGGTGAAAATCTTTCTGCCCTGCTCCAAGTGGCTTATAGCAGTACAAACAATTACACATCATCTACCTCCTTCCGTTCTATTACGCTCACAGAACCTATGCAGTCTTTGCAACATAACAGCAATAGCGACATTCTGTCCAATGCACTTATGTCCGTATTTCGCAGAGCTACATCCAAAAGCCAACCCTCAGGTATTAATCCGTCAAAAAAGGGAAATAACGTATTGCTTATATATGGAGCTGTTTGCAATGGAAGTGTGAGGCTAATCGCTCTGCAGTCTTCACTTTGCAAATATTCTTTATCATATTCAAATACGTATTCTCCATTATTTTCTGTGAGAATACCGGCTACAATATTTTTTCTTATCACTATTGCCTGTCTCATGATTTACGAGTTGGAAAAGAGCCTGTTTCTTAAGGAAATTTAAAATTGAGGTCGCAGATTTTTGATTGATTTTTGTCCTGAACTGAAGGAGCTTAGCGAGCTAAGTGACTGAAGTGAAGGGCGAAAAGCAACAAAAAGATGCGATGCCGGGGTGTTATTTGTGTCTTTTATATTTGTCATTTTCTAATTTGTACTTTTATTTCTTTAACATTTCATTTCTATTAGCCTGCTCTGCCATTCATTGGCATCTTTGCCCGTGCTTAACGGTTATGTGGCTCGCCACACGCCCTTTTAAGCACTAACAAACCTGCTCAATGACTGACAGCCTCAATTTTTTAAATTTCCTTTGAAACAGGCTCTTAGCTCATAATTAAATAGGTCCAGAAGCAAGTTCACCTTGTCCATGCGGAGAGACGTCTTGCCCTGCTCAAGTTTGCGGATAAAGCACAGTCCCACACCGGATTTCATTGCCAGTTCTTCCTGCGTAAGCCCATACTTTTTTCGCAATTCTTTTACTGCTACTGATAGTGCTGTCCTTTCCATAATATCTGAAAAATATATGCTTTCGCATGCAAAGATAATGATTTTTTATCAAATTATATACATTCTAATATAAAATACTATTTTTTATAGTAGATTATATTAGTTTGCATATAATTAGGCTTACATTCTATCCGAAAAAAAACCGAAAAAATGGTAATTTTCTCCTAAAAGTATATAATGCTGTGTGAGGAATAATGACGTAACTTTGCAACACGTAAAGAAAAATAGTAATTTTGTAAAAATTTAACTATATGACTATGTATCCGGAAAATATAAAATCACCGCAAGACGTGAAAAAACTGTCTGCGGAACAAATGGAGGTGCTGAGCACGGAAATACGTAAAGCATTGCTGGAAAAACTCAGCGTTTGCGGCGGTCACTGCGGACCGAATTTGGGTATGGTGGAGGCTACTATCGCCTTGCACTACGTTTTTGACTCACCAAACGACAAAATAGTGTTTGACGTGTCACACCAGAGCTACGTCCACAAAATGCTCACCGGCAGGGCGGACGCTTTTACGGATGCAAGCAAATATAAAAAAGTTTCCGGCTATTCGGAACCGTCTGAAAGCGAACACGACCATTTTATCATAGGTCATACTTCCACGTCTGTCAGCCTTGCGAGCGGACTTGCTAAAGGACGTGACGTTCAGGGCGGAAAATGGAACGTTATTGCCGTGATTGGCGACGGTTCTCTGAGCGGCGGCGAGGCATTTGAAGGTCTTGACTATGCAGCGGAGCTGGGAAGCAATTTTATAGTGGTTGTGAACGACAACCAGATGTCTATCGCAGAAAACCATGGCGGTATTTATCAAAATCTGCAACTCCTCCGCGAGACAAACGGCACTGCGGAACTGAACCTTTTCAAGGCTATGGGCTTTGACTACAAGTATGTGGCAAACGGAAATGATATTCAAAGCCTTATTGCCGCTTTCCAAGAGGTGAAAGACGTAAATCACCCTGTTGTGGTGCATATAAACACCCTCAAAGGCAAGGGTTACGAATTTGCAGAGCAAAACAAGGAACGATGGCACTGGCATGTGCCGTTTGATATAGCCACTGGCGAATCTTCCGTGCCGGATGCTCCGGACTATGGCGATTTCACGGCAGACTATCTGCTCCGGAAGATGAAAGAAGACCCGACAGTGGTGGCAATAACTGCCGGAACGCCTACCGTTATGGGCTTTACGGCAGATAAACGTGAGCAAGCGGGAAAGCAATTTGTTGATGTCGGTATAGCGGAAGAACATGCGGTGGCGTTGGCTTCCGGAATAGCTAAAACAGGAGCAAAAGCCGTGTTTGGCGTTTATAGCACATTTATTCAAAGAGCGTATGACCAGTTATCGCAAGACCTTGCAATAAACGACAATGCGGCTACACTCCTGGTTTTCTGGGGCTCACTGGCTTCTATGAACGATGTGACACACCTCTGCCATTTCGACATCCCTCTCATTTCCAATATTCCAAATATCATTTATCTTGCTCCAACGAATCTCGACGAATACAAGGCTATGCTGGACTGGAGCCTTGAATATAAAAAGCATCCCGTAGCGATACGTGTACCGGCACTGCCACTTGACGGCTCAACGTATGTCGTTGACACTGATTACGGTGAGTTGAATAGGTTTAAGGTTATAGGAAAAGGTAGTCAAGTGGCAGTTATCGGTGTCGGAAACTTTTTCGGACTTGCGGAAAAGGTTTGCAAACTGCTTGAAAAACAAGGCATAAACGCCACCCTCATCAATCCGAGATTTATCTCCGGTATTGACACGGAACTCCTGGAAAGCCTCAAGGCAGACCACAAGGTGGTGGTGACTCTGGAAGACGGTGCTATCTCCGGCGGTTTTGGCGAGAAAGTGGCTCGTTTTTATGGTCCTTCTGCCGTAAAAACGCTCTGCTACGGTGCGGAAAAGCAGTTTGTGGATAGATACTCCGTGAAAGAACTGTTGGCTGCCAACAGACTCGTGGATACTATGATTGTGGAAGACATAATGTCTATTTTGAAAAAATAATCTTTATGGAACAGTCTCCGGAAGAAATATATTTCAACTCTGTGCAGAGTTTCAATGAATTTTACGGCATAGAAACGCTTCACCCGCTCGTGTCCGTTTTTCGCTACGACAAAATTCGAGAGCTAAAGGAATGTAATATTCACTATGGCATATATGCACTTTTCCTGAAGGAAAACAAGGGCTGCGAACTCTCGTATGGCAGAACGAAATACGACTATGATGAAATGACCGTCACAAGTTTTGCTCCGGGGCAGGTGATACACGTAAAACCGACACCGGGTGTGTCAAATCCCAAGTGGACGGCGATAGTTTTTCACCCGGATTTGCTTGCCCGCACATCGCTTGGCAGAAATATCTCGCGTTACGAGTTTTTCTCATACACGAGCAATGAGGCACTACATCTTTCGCTTGGAGAAATAGAAATCTTCCGCAGCGTACTGGACATGATTTCACAGGAACTGGTGCACGCTATTGACACTCACACTCGTGCCCTGATTGTGAGCAACATAGAACTGCTGCTAAACTACTGTCTCCGTTTTTACGACCGCCAGTTTATCACGCGAGAAGAAATAAACCACTCCGTAGTGAAAAAGTTTGATACACTCCTTGATGAATACATAGAAAACATGGCATACACAGACGGACTGCCATCCGTAGCATATTTTGCCGACAAATGTTGCCTTTCCCGCGGCTATTTCGGTGAACTCGTAAGGGTGGAAACCGGTCGCACAGCCAAAGATTTCATCTCGGACCGCCTCATCAAATATGCCAAAATTTACCTCAACGATATTTCCCTAAGTATCTCACAAGTAAGCGAAAAACTCGGATTTGAATATCCACAGCACTTCGTGAGATTCTTCAAAAGCCACACCGGAAAAACACCCTCAAAGTACAGAGCATAAAATTGAAATGCCCTCGTCTCTTGACTAATTCTCTTGGGATGCTTGTCAGACAAGTCCGACTCGTCAGACTCGTCAGACCTCACGTCTCTTGACTCTTGACTCTCGACTCTTGACTCTTGACTCTTGACTCTTGACTCTAAAACCCTTGACTCTTGACTCTCGACTCTTGACTCTATACTGATTCACTTGGGAAGCCGTGGCATGCCACGTCACTACATTCTGTCTCTTGACTCTCGACTCTAAAACCCTCGTCTCTAGACTCTAGACCCTTGACTCTTGACTCTTGACTCTCGACCCTTGACTTTTCACTCCAATCCCAGCTGAATCCGTTCTTCTTTACTTAATTCGCAACCCTTATATCTTTCTCGCATCCGCTGCAAAATTGTTTCCACGGATGGAAATTCCCATAATCTTATGGTCTTATCACGACTTGCGGATGCTACAGTCTGTCCATCCGGGCTGAATGCGACACACGTAACAGGCTGGTTATGACCATCAAAAGTCTTTATACATTCTCCTGAAAAGACATCCCAAATTTTTACTGTCGCATCCCAACTACCGGAAACAATGTATTTCCCATTAGAACTAAAATCTACGGATTGAATAAAAGACTGATGTCCTCCAAAAGTCTTTATACATTCTCCGGTTTTCACATCCCAAAGTTTTAGTTTCCCATCATTGCCATCGGAAGCTACATATTTCCCATTAGGACTAAATACCACTGACACAACTGAGCTACGACACCAATCAAAAGTCTTTATACATTCTGCGGTTGAAACATTCCATAATTTGATTGTACCACTAGAGCTGCCGGATACAATTGTTTGCCCGTCAGGGCTGAATACTATTGATTCAACTAGTTTGGAATTTACATCAAACGTCTTTATACATTCTCCTGTTGCTAAATTCCATAATTTAACTGTATTATCGTAGCTACCGGAAGCTATATTCTTTCCATTAGGGCTAAATGTTACTGAAGAAACCAATTCTTTATGTCCATCAAAAGTCTTTATACATTCTCCTGTTTCAACGTTCCAAAGTTTGATAGTATTATCACTACTTCCGGAAGCCATATATCTTCCATCAATACTAAATGCCACTGAGCAAACAGAACTTGTATGTCCTTCAAAAGTTTTTACACATTTTCCTGTAGCAACATTCCATAACGGAATAGTATCATTCCAACTACCGGACGCAATATATTTTCCATTAGGACAATATGAGACAATAGGCATTGGCGTTGAATACTTTTCATTATTAATCACAAGTTTTTCAACTGTTGACAATTCACGAATTGCAATGGGATTATTTATGCCATCATCAAATGCTATTTGTTTTCCATCCGGACTAAATGCTACAGTTCTTCCACCTTTTGATATATATGAGTCTATACATTCTCCGGTTGCAATATCCCAGATTTTCAATTCGCAACCATTGCTATATGAAACAATGTATTTTCCATCAGGGCTAAATGCAACTGAATTAACCCATTCTATATGTCCCTCAAATGTCTTTTCACATTCTCCTGTTGCAATATTCCAAAGCTTGATAGTTTTATCCCAACTACCTGATGCAATATATTTTCCATCAGGGCTAAATGCTACTGAATTAACACTATAAGTATGACCTTCAAAAGTTTTTATACATTCACCTGTTGTTACATTCCATAATTTAATCGTTTCATCATTACTACTTGAAGCAATGTATTTTCCATCAGGGCTAAATGCTACTGATTGAACCCAACTAGTATGTTCATCAAAAGTTCTAACACATTCACCGGTTTTCACATTCCAAAGTTTGAGAGTATTATCACTACTACCGGATGCAATATATTTTCCATCCGGGCTAAATGCTACTGAATATACAGAACCTGCATGCCCTTCAAATGTTTTTATACATTCACCCGTTGCAACATTCCATAATTTTATTGTTTTATCCCAACTACCGGATGCAATATAATTACCATCAGGACTAAACGCAACTGAACTAACATCCTCCGTATGACCTTCAAAAGTTTTTATACATTCTCCTGTTGAGACATCCCATAATTTTATTGTATTATACCAATTACCTGAGACAAGATACTTTCCATCCGGGCTATATGCAACAGAACGAACCACGTCCATTATATGCCCTTTTAAAGAAAACACTTTTGCACTGTAAGCATCACGCAGTGCTTTTTCTGCTTCAATTGTATAGGGATATTTTCCGCTGAAAAGTTCTAAAGCTAATTTGCTTGCAGTGAAGCCATCGCCATCTTGCACCATTTTAATGGCATTGTTTGCCAAAAGGCGTGATTGAGCATAAAGTGTTCTTTGGTTTTCATCAAAAATGCGAGCATTTGCATCTTCCAAGTCGGATAAAGCATCGTCTTTTTCACTGTTTGCAAGAAAAGCGGCATCACGTTCTTTTTCAATTTCGGCATTTTTCTTTTCAAGCTCCGCATTTTTAGCTTCCAATTCTTTTTCTCGCTGAGAAATAGTATTTTCTCTTTCCAAGATTGTGTCTCTTTGGCTGAAAATAAGCACAATAATTCCAATACATATTAAGAGAATTGTGACTAAACCGGCAAAGATTTTGGCTTTTCTTTTTTTCTCTCTTTGCTCTTTAAGCCCCATAAGTGGAGGGCAGAAAGAATCGTGGATAAGTTCTACGCGGAAATGCTTGGAATCCGAGGAGGCGGAAGTGCGTTGCAAGATGCGGTTATCGCCGTGGAGAAGCATTTCTCCGTTTGGCACATTGAGCAGGAAATCGCTCTCAGACACAGAGTTACGGCGTCCGGTGCTATCTACGAGTGAATCTTCAATGTATGATTTTTCTTTGTTTGAAAGTTTGCGAGTAGCTTCGTTGTAAAACCTCTCAAAAGGATTGCCTTTCACAAAATTTTCCACAACCCAAAGCCCGATAGTTAGGCTGCCGTTTTTGCGGCTGTCAACATAGATACGGTTGCAGACAAGCGAGAGAATATTGGTGTTTATGCTGCCGTCTTCCTCGTTTCGTGCAATTTCCATAATTTTTGCCACAATATTGTCTTTTTCCGCTGTAGCAAAAAGTCCTTTACCCGGAGTGACAATCACGTCTTTTGCTCCCTCGTCGGAGAGACTGCGAAGCCTGTAGCGGCAACGTTTCAGTGCAGGCAAATAGCAGTTGTCAATACTGTCTTCAAGCCTGTAAAGGTCGTCCTCACGAATGGAAATCACGAAGCGGAAATTTGTTTCATAGCGGTAAGGCTTGCCGTCTGCTTCATCAATATCAAGCGAATTATCTTTGTCGTTTAGGTAGTCGAGCTGTTTCAGCAGTGCATTTACCTCGTCACGATTGCTGCGGAAAAGTTCCTCAAATTGGTCCAGCACAATCACGGGCGAGGTTGGTTCACCGCTTGCCGTATAAAAGCGGTGGCGAGCAAAATAGTTCCAGAGAAAATCCAACTTTTGAGCATCTGTCTGCTCCGGAATCACGTTTATAGTTTCATAATTCGGAATATTCCGTTCTATTGCTTCAATAATTACGGACTGATAGCTTTTAGTATCTTTTTCGTCACGAATACCCAGACGTATGCTTATTGGCGTAAACCCTTGTTCCCTGATTTCCGGAAACACTCCGGCATTTAGGAGCGACGTTTTGCCGATACCGCTTTTGCCGTAAAGAGTAACGAAAACGTTGCTCATCACGAGTTTTGCGAAATCGTATGTTTCATCTTCACGTCCGCAAAATTTCAGTTTATGTTTAGCCGTCAGAGGGTCTTCGTATGAAGCAAGACCCGCCCATGGGTTTTGGCTTTCGTTTGTTTCGTTTATTTCGTTTGTCGGTTTTGCCGCACGCTTGAAAAAGCACATAATGTCAGAGAATTTCGTTAATGGATTCAAAAAGGTTTTCCAAACCATCAGGTTGCATAAGGTCTATACCGGAAAGCGGTCTGTTTATAATTTTTTCATACTCCAAGTGGCTTTCCGCCCGCAGATTGTAGCCGTTCACGGCAAGTGGAATTATTGTTTTGTCTGCAAACTGATTTGCCATACGCCACTCTTTGTTGTAATAGTGCTCCGTTTCTCCTTTTTCCAGGTCATGCTGCACATTTGGGGAAAGGAGTGTTATCACGATTTTTGCTTCACTGATAGCGTCCGCAATACTCGTTTCATAATTGTCTCCACCATAAAGCCTGGCACTGTCTATCCACACATCGTAGTGTTTCTCGCAAAGCTGAACAAACAGGCGACTTGCCGTGAGGGCATCTTTGCTGCAGTATGAAATAAAAATTCCACCTCTGCGGCGACTGTCCAGAATCTGACTTTTGTATGGAGAGTTCTCAACATCTTCAGTCAGAGTTTTATGAATATTTTCTATGAATGAAGTGGCATCACCAAGGATACATATATCTGTACGGTTTAGAAATTGCAACAGTTTGCCTTCCGTGGTGTCATTTTCATCAAGCGAGAATGCCACCTCGCCCATGCCGTCAAAATTGTTCTCCTCACAGCTTTTGTTAATGCCCGTGAGAACGTACCATAAGAAACGGAAATACCAGTTTTCAAATTTGCAACCGAGCGACAGCAGTCGCTTGTGACGTATAAATTCCAGCATCTCATTGTTTGACTCTACGTCCATACGCATCCATTTCTCTATCAGGAGAATAGCATCTGCATCCGTTTTTATGTATTTCTTGGCAGGTTCTCCGGGTTCAAGTTTGCCAAAAACATAAATGAGAGTGGGTTTATTGTATTTTCTGCCTCTGCGACAATTTCTCAACTCTGCTTGGAGCCCGTCAACGGTTCTTTTGTCATAAATATTTACCACTTGAAGGTCTTTTCCCCATACTTTTCGCATAGCAGCCTCAAGGAAACCGTCTGTGGTAGTTGTAAGAACAGTAGTAAAAAGTTTTGTTTCAAGCAATTTTGTCAGCAAAGGAGAGACATATTCCGCTTTGAAGCAAACATCTTCATTTTCAATCAGTTGTCTTATAGGATTTATTCGTTCACTTTTCTCCAATGCAATATCGTAATAGTCATCGTATTGCACACCGGAGTTCTCGTTTACTTTTTTCAGAAAAAAATTGTGAACATCACCTGTAGGCTCAATTTTTGTATCAAGCAGAATCTCGTTTCCTATCACAAGAGCATACTTATCATTAAGCACGTCCTTGATAAACTTCTTCGTGTTGAATCTCCTACTCATATCGTGACAAATGTATCGGTTTCTATTTTTTTATTTCACATTTTGCGAAATAGCTTATGTTATTTTATTTATTTTCGGCAAATTAGCTTGAAATATTCCGTCAGGCAAGTCAGACCCTCGTCTCTTGACTCTTGACTCTTGACCCTCGTCTCTTGACTCTTGACCCTTGACTATTCAATTACCCAGTCTTCAATTGTGTGCGTTTCGGAATTGAAATTGATGCCGACTTTTATTATCGGCAGTCCTGTGAGTGCGAAGCGGGAGGGATAATTTTTCAGATTTATCTGATTCATAGCAGCTTCCGCTGATTTATTCAGTTTGAGTTCGAAGAGATAAAGTGCTTTGCCGGAGTTCATCACCATATCTACTCTGCCTTTTGGTG
>JBJECR010000065.1:0-14052 GCA_051871275.1 Muribaculaceae bacterium
ATATGACAAAGCCCCGGCTTGAGAAAGTCAGGGCTTTGTTTCATATTTTACAATACATTAACATAAGAGGGCATATCAATTTTGATACACCCTCAAGCACTTATTTCACTGCTATTTTACCTGTGACCACTTCTCCGGAAACGGTAGTTGCTTTTACCAAATAAACGCCGGGGAGAAGCAAAGAAGTGGAAATGGAATCAGCCTTTTTAGATGCTGCAAGAGAGCCTAACGTGCTGTAAATACTAATTTCAACCGCTTCTGCTCCAAGCACTTTCACCTCGTTGTCAGTGTAGATTATGCGAGCGTTGGAAGAAACAGAGATTTCATCTAATCCTGTGGCTTTAGAAATACCTGTGTAGCGCGCTATACCCTGCCCCGGAACACATACCCAAATATTCAGAGTATTGTCTTCCATGACAGTGCCGGCAATATTGGTAATTCGCTGTGAATTTGCTGTTGTTCCCAGTCCTTCTTCCGGGTAGAAAACATTCTTGGAAACAATGTTTGCAAATCCGTTTGTTACGTCAAACATCAAAAATCCGCCTTTGATATTTGAGTCCAAATAAGACGTTGCAAACAAGTATTTTTTATTTCCGTAATTATTTGATTTATTGCCGTTCCGTAAGCATTATTGCCAAATAAAGACGCATCAAGTGAAGATTGTGCAGTGCCTTCAGCATTGAAAAGCATTGGATATTTATGATAGCTGTCAAGCCAGAAACTGCCGTCTTCATTCATAATAATACCTGCAGAACCTCTACCGTCACCACCTGCAAAATCACTGCCATCACTGTTTTTAAGCGAAATTACGGTTGGTGTAGAACTTGCAGCACCGTCTTTAATTGTATAGACGAGCATTTGACTTGTTCCATCATTTGTAACAAGTATTTTGCCGTCTGCCCATGTGCCGTAAGCATTTATTTGTGCACCCATAACCACACCGCCATGTGTTGCGTCTGAAATAATCGCCCTCGGTGCAGCATCGGCAGAATCCCAGCAATATACAGTGAATGTATGGCTCACATCCGCTGCATTTGATGCTATGAGTTTGCCGTCAAAGGCAAGCAAACTTGAAAGGTGATAAACGCCACCGCTCACACCGCTCACACTTGCAGTGCCAGAGTATGCACCCGTAAATGCATCTAAAACAACGATTTCCGGTGCCTTATAACTACCCGTTTGAAGCACATAAAGTTTATCATTAAGATATGCCACTGAGCGTACAGGTTTGGCAGATAAGTCCATCCAATCTGCAAGGCTGCTGTTTTGTGAATATTTCCACTCAAGTTTCATTGCATCAATAGTATAATCAACCTCAGTATTATCCTGTGCGGTACCATTTATAGTAATGGTGCGAGTATTAATGTCTTGAGATTGAACATTCAGAGTGGCAGTGTGATTTCCGGCTTCCGTAGGATGATATGTAATGGTAACCGTAGTTTCACCCGCTTTACGGTCTATCACAGTCTTGTCTATGCTGAAGAAAGCTGCATTATCGCCTGAAAGAGAAAGACGCATATCACTGTACAAGTTATCCGCATTTATTTTCACTTGCGTAGTAACACTTTTGTTTTCAAGCGTGCTCATGGAAACACTTGAACTTGAAGTGTTTATCCATGGCATTTGTTCACCGGCATAAAACAAGTTCCACACCTGTGAAGTATACGTATTATACCCTGTGGTGTAGCTTAAAATTTGATTTCCTTCAATAGCAAGATTGTAGAAGAGAATGTCGTGGATAGGCTTCACGGGGTTGCTTGTCCAAGCGGCATAGTTCATATTATTTGCAATTGAAGAATCAGACTTGTAAGGGCTGAAAATGTTCTTGAACGTGATATTTGTGATAGCACCGGAACCGGACATATCGCCCTTTATAGAGCCAAAGTAGAAATCATCTATGAAGCACATACCTATAAGTCGTTCCGTACGATATACGTATATATCTTCAAAGTGAATATCGTCAAAATAAGTACTGTTCAGTGAGCAAATATTCATGGCTCCACGTTCGCTGAGTTTATTGTGATTCCATCCGTCATCATAGTTAAAAAGCACATAGCAGTCATCAAATCTGATATCGGAATAGTAGCAATTTGTTTCCGCTCCGAGTCCAAGACCGTTGTTGCAATCGTTCCATGTTTGGATATATCTGAAACGGAGATTCTTGTTAGGCATAGTTTGTGCAGGGTCTCCGGATTGAGCGCCTTTGATAGCGATAGCATCATCGCCGGAGTGGATAAACATATTTTCAAACGTACTGTTTGACGTGTTACCTATATCAAGTCCGTCTGATGAAGGGCAACGAGTAGCCACAATCTTCACGTTTTTGAAATGAGTATTTGTACAGTTGCTCACACAGACCGACCAGCAATTTCCACGATGCGGGTGAATAGTGACACCTTCAACATCAACTCTACCTCCGGACCAGTCAACACCGAGCAAAATCTTCTGAGCATTCGTTGCGATAAGTCCGCGACCATAAATCTTTGCACCGTTTCCGCCCACAACTCCAACTATACCGTTTATCACTGCACCGGAAGCGATATATATTTTCGCATCATCTTTTATCTGCAAGAAACCATCGGTGTATGAGTTGTAAAGATTGTGATAACCGGCTGCAAAATAGTGCGTTTTAGTAGCAGCGTCATAAACGTAACCGCTATTTGTGAGTTTCGGGTCACTATGGTCTATGCTGCTCGCAAAAAGATGAATAAAACCGCCAAAATAGTCATCGTCATATATAATAGTCATTTTTTGGTCCGCTTGGCGAGTCTTGAAGCTGACACAGTTGCCATAGCGTTTCACGTCGTAAATCTTCACGTCGTGCGGAAGAATACGAAACGACGTAAAGTCCCGGTCACGAGCCACTTCAATATTTACTTCTTTACCATCCTCAAACTCCAGCATAGTGAAATTCACCTCACGGTTCCAGAAATTTATGTCGGAATATGTAGGAGCATAGTGCCCGTTTACAGCTACATTAAACATTCTTGTAGCATCTGCCAGATATGAATATCCGGAAGGAATAGCATGCGTAAGAACTGTTCCATCGGAATAGTCTTCACCATTGACGTATGCTGTGGAATAAGACCATGTGGGGTTTTTGCTTACAGAAGCCATAGATGCACTTATGCGTTTAGACGGCAATTTGCCTTTGGCTTTCACCACTGCATACACTGTTCCACTCACATCACCAACCCAACGTCCCGTCCATACATTTGCATCTTTGAAAAAATGAATACTCTGAGCACCTTCGTATGAAGTATGCACAAAAATATCTTCCGTAGGCTCAACACATGTCACTTTGAGCTCTTTAGTGTTTGCTTGTGAAAATTCCGGCGTTGCCGTCTGATTGATAATATTACCATTTATCACTTCTGCGGCTATATCTGATGTACTGCTATAACTACCTGCAAAAACGCAGTTCAGCACACTCGCATTTTGCGTTCCACCCTGTATTCCACTCACGCTCTTACCGTTGAGATACATTTCACAGTAGCAATTCTGAATAGTAGTGCCTGTTTGAGTCATTTCTCCCGCAATACCACCAAGTTTTGAGCCTTCAATATTTATGGAGCCATAGCTGGCACAGTCGTAAATGTCGGCAGTTACACCCGTCGGCTTTTTAGTCCCTGAATAGCCGACAATACCGCCCACGCAGTCGCTTGTGGCATAGATATTTCCCATGAATGTACATCCCGCTATGTAACTCGAACCCGCTTCCTGATGTCCGACAATACCACCGACGTGGTCTTTTCCCCAAATAAGCGTATTTGTAACAGAGCAGTCTATAATTTGACCTGAAGAAACACCTGCGATACCACCAACGCAACCATTTGCAGACAGTGCAGAATTTGTTACGTGGCAGTTGCGTATTGTTCCTCCTTCTTCCTGCCAGTTACCATTTGTGGAAACAAGCACGCCGCACCAGTCACCACCGGTGATAACGGCTTGGTCTATAGTAAGGTTTTTTACTTCTCCCGGTGCAAGGATTCGATTAAAAAGTCCTACACCGTTATATCCTGACGTAATCCATATACCAACAATATGATGTCCATCACCATCAAATACTCCCTTAAAGTTTCCTAAAGGATTCCATAGCATACCATGTATGACTATATCATTTGTCATACGAAAATAGACACCCTCCTGATTCTCAAAATCTCCTACGTGAATCAAATCCTCCTTTGTTTGCACTTTGTACGGATTTTCCGCAGTTCCTGCACCGCGATAAACCCATGCCCAAGATGAATAGGATACACAAAGTAATGATAGCAATAGAAATAACTTTCTCATGGTTGTTATAATCAATTAGTAAAAAGCATTATATTTTGCAAAATTATATAAATATCTCAAAATATAATAAAAAATTTTTATGTTTTTTTGATTCCGGTTTCAACTGCACATCGCACTATTGCAAATATAATACTTTTCCAATTATTATAAACTAAATATTCTTTAAAATTCGTAACTTTGCAAAATGAACAAAGTCTATAAATCTATAGTATCCAAATGGTTTTTAATATTATGCATCGGATTTGCTGCTGCATTTATTGTGTCTTTGTTCTTTTGCTATCATATTTTATGGATACTCCTCATTGATATACTTTTTGGCGGAATGGGTACTGCCTTATTGATAGACATTCTGATTCATACAGATTATACTATCAAAGGCAAAAATTTGCACATACGAAGCGGCATTTTGTTCTATATCACATTGCCAATATGCAAAATAAGCCGGATATCCGGGAAATCAACAATATTGTCCTCTCCGGCTTTATCATTAAAGCGGATAAGAATAACATACGGTAGAAATAACATCGTTTATATTTCTCCACAAAAACAAGAAAATTTCATAAAGGATCTTTTATTGATAAATCCTAATATAATTGTAGAAGAATAGTAAACTGCCACAAGCATCATCTACAAGATGCACCAAACTATTTCGCCGGTTTCAAGTTCAAATTTTTTCCATGTAACATTGTCTGAAACCTTGGCGATTTCTGTTTTTGTAATACTATGTGTCTTTTCATTTATAGTGATATCAGACTGTGTGATAAGGACATAGTCGCCTGTGGAGAGGCTACGGAAAGAAATGGTTGACGACGTTTGTTCCACGATAGTTCCCGGTGTGGAATATTGCAGTGTTAGTCTTTCGGAAATAAAGCGGACTGAAGCATCGGATAGAATTTCCGTGTAATCTTCTTCCGGTTCAGGTGTGGGCGGTTCTTCCTCTGCTGTGACATGAACAGTGCACGAAAGATTATAACCGTCGGCAGTAATAGAAATGAGAGTGTCGCCTTTTTTGACGCCGGAGACAGCAATTTTATTACCTGAAACAAAGATGGTTGCAATAGCCTCATCACGAACTTTGGCAGACACCTTTTCCGCATCATTAACAGTGATATATGCCGTTTCCCCTACTCTCACCGCCACTTCTACAGTGGAAAGCGTAGGACGCACTCGCACTTCCGGATTTGAGGAGGAACATGCTGCAAGGAGAAGCAGTAATATGCAGTTAAAAACGTATTTCATCATGGCACTATCTCTATTATCACCATTCCTTTTACGGCAGAATTAAAATATTTGAGTTCGTGTCTGCCTACGCCCAATTCATCCGGCTTATAACTTGATTTTTCCGCATCTTTGCCGTCTATTGTCCACGTCACATCCTCCCTGATATAAGGCGAATAGAGGTCTATTGCCTCATCGGAGAGAGAATAAAATGCACGGAGCGGCACTTTTGGCTTTTCTTCTTCCACGGGAATATACGGGTCATTCTGTTTTTCTCCCCAAACGTATTCTACAAGCATAGCATCGTCAATAAACGGATTTCTATTGCCTTGGACAGCCTCTATAGCGTCATTTCTGCTTCTTTCAAAGTCATCTACAGGGTCTGAAAGATTCCATGCCAGCAAAATTCGCTCCGCCCATGGTTGCAAAATGGGATAAGAACTTAAAAGGCAGAAATTCAAGCCATAGCGGTGAAATCTATCTGTTTCATAGACAGACAAAAGATAGAAAACAGCTCGTGCAAAGTCACCTTCGTAGCCTTTTGGCGGCTGATAAACATTTATGAAGTCGTCTGCAAAACTCATTTGCCCTACACTCCAATAATCATTCTGATAATCAGCCACATCAACATTACCCGGGGGATAATCTTTCTTCAGGTTTTGCACTCCGATGGGTGCAGGCAAAAGATTATGCAGGTCGCTTTCAATGTTCGTAGCATAGCCGTCGCTCCACCATGAGCGATTCAGAATATTCATAGTGGAAAGCCCAAGTGGTGAAATTTCACGGTCGTCAAAAGTATAAGTATCTGCAGAAAATCTATTCAGAACTTTGTTTCCGTCATAGCAATCCGTAGAGCGGAACACTTTCCACAAATCGTCCTGCTCCACGTACGCTTTAGGCTTGCAATTTTCTCTGACGGAAAGGAAAATTTGCTCGCCGGTAAGTCCCTGCCAAGGATTCTCTGCATAAATAGCCACAAAGGGCAAGACAATACACACCGTAATTGCAAGCCTCTGCCATTTGTAAGAATTCACAAAACATCTGTGTGAAAGCGAATTATGGTGTGTATTGTCCATTTTATTTAGTTATATTATTATCCGCAGTAAAAATATTCGTTTACGAGTTTCTGCATGAGGTTTTCATCTTCACGAGCCAAACGAGCAAGGTCGCCATCGTTGTAGTCACGGAGTTTTTTCATCACACCGTCTATCATATCGGCGGAGAAAATGCCGTCTTGCTCATAAATAGCTCTCTGCTTTTCAAGGCAGTCGGCGGATTCACAGCAGCAAGTGGGGAGCTGAGCCAAAGTGGCGAGTTTGCTTTCATTTGCTTTGTCGTGAATGTTCACATCAACATACGTTTTTTCTGCTATTTCCAGTGCATTTTCCATACGGAAACCGTGGCGTGCTGCCACTGCAAGAGAAGCAAGGAGAGTGTAGATATCTGCAGAACCGTCGGCAGAGCGTATTTCCACTGTTTGCTTTTGTGATGCATCCATATTGGAAGCTTTTGTCTTGGGATTGGCGAGAACACACATATCCGTACTTGCGGTCCACCCCAGCGGCACACGCACAAGGACAGAACGGTTACGGTCGCCCCAACAAACATTTGTAGGTGCTTCCTGGTGAGGAACAAGGCGGAAATAAGACGTAGGATTGGTATTTCCGAAAGCAGTGATAGACGGAGCAAGATCCATAAGTCCGGCAATCATACGGCGAGCATCGCAGCTGAGAGCCTTGTTTTCGTTGAGCATCACGTTTTTGCCGTCTTTCATCAGTTTCATGTGAATATGCAGTCCGGAGCCGGCTTTGCCCGTAGTGATTTTAGGAGCAAAAGTGACATCATATCCGAGGTTATTGCCAAGGTTGCGAATCACCCATTTGGCAATCATAAGTTGGTCTGCCGCTTCCTGAGCCGGAACTGGCAAAAATTCTATTTCGTTTTGCTCATAAATAAGGTTATCAAGTTTGAAGTTACCCACCTCGGAGTGTCCGTATTTTATTTGTCCGCCTGTTTGAGCGATGTATGACATACAGAGAGTGCGGAAATCATTGAATTTAGCAAAAGGAGCGGATTCGTGGTACCCACGTTGGTCTGTAGCAGGGAAACGACCTTCGTCTTCGTTTATCACATAATACTCCAGTTCGCCCATTGCATAAAATTCAAGTCCTGTTTCAGCAGTAAAAGCATTGCAAGCCTTTTTGAGTGTAGCCTCCGGAGAAGAAGCGAGTGGATTGCCGTCTTTATCAAAGAATGAACAGAGCATTGTGAGTGTTGGAATTTCCGCAAACGGGTCAACAAAGGCAGTACGGAACTTTGGAATCACGTAGAGGTCTGAACTTCCTGCCTGTATAAAAGAGAAAAGGCTGGAACCGTCAACTCTCTCACCTGTTGTGAGTATTGTTTCCAAATATTCAAAATCGTTTATAACAAAATTGAGCGTTTTAAGTCTGCCGTCACCTGCGGGGTACATAAAGTTTATCATTTCAATATCATTATCTTCTATAAACTTGATGATATCGTCTTTTGTGAAATCAGCAGGTTTCTTTTTCAAGTAAGAAACTACTTCGTTTTTGTTCAGTCTGATAGTGTTGTCCATGGTTGTGTTCTAAATAAAAATGATTTGTTGTAAATTTATGTGTTTTATTTTGGATTTCCATTTGTGGTAATTGAATCCGTCATGGCTTTTTCCGCTGCCTTACGTTCCTTGTTCGCTTTGCGTTTTTGTTTGAGCCTGTGGAGGAAAGACAGCACATGGTCAAAGTCGCGACGATATACTATTCCTATACCTTGCGTTGTGGTAGCGGTTTTGACATAGAAATTTTGGTCATTATATCTGTTATAAGCCTTCAGTCTGAGAGAGCCTGACTTGTTCAGCAAATATTCAAGGTCAAAATCGCCAACAAACTGGTTTGAGTTAAGGCTATTGTCACGGTAACCGAAGTTTCCGTTAAAGAGCAAACGATTGTTCAGTAGCGAGCTGGAAAGAGCCAAATCCACTTCCACATCGGAGAAGTCACCTTTATCAGAGCGGAAATTAGGTGCTATAGTCCAGTTATCGCTGAGTTGTCCGAGCATACTGCTGAGCTGTGAGGAAATAGTGGAAGAAGCCACGGAGACAAGTTCATTACCTTTTGTGGTGGAACCCATATAGTCCGGCGTGTAAAATCTGTTAAGTGCAAGAAGATAGATAATTTGGCGGTTCATCATATCTTCCGTACTTACGATAGATTTCACTTTGCGGTACGTATCGGAAGCGAGTGTTGGAAATTCCAAGTCAAACGCCACACCCGGACTTCTGATATCTCCTGTAACATACATCATTGCGTGAACAGGCACATTTGTTCTGTTCAAATCTTTATCTTGGAGGAATGATTCGTCAAGGTCGCTCAAGTTTGCATTTAGGGAATAGAATGCCTTCAGGTCAAGTTGTGCCGCATACGGGTCACCGTTAAATGAAATCTCACTACCCTCTTTTATTGTAAAGTCCTTGAGGATAATATCTTGCAAAGTAAAGTTATAGCTACCTTTGTCCAAAACATATTTTCCGTACATTCTCAGGTCTTCGTTTGCTGAACCATAGTCCATACGCAGGTTGCCCGTTCCGTTTGCCTTAATCTTGTCACCGCCAACAGGGTCCATAACAAGAATCAGCTGTGCCTCCGGTGTAACATTCACTTGTATAGTCATATTATACACGGAGCTTGAAGATTCCTGTGCCTTGTTCATTCTTTCTTTCAACTCTCTCACAAGCGGTGGAATTTCAGATGCTTTGTCTGTTGTGTCCGGAGCATTTATTTTGTCTCTGTCACGGAAGGTGATGAAAGAATATTCGTTTGCCACTTCCTGGTCCGACAGCACAAACGTAAACGTGGATTTGGGTGCCGTGGTCATATCCACATATATGTCCACCACACCGGGCACACCGCGAATTGTGGCACCACCATTACCGAAAATCCTTCCATACCAGTCGGGATTCAAGTTTGAATTTATGTCATAACTTAGGAAATTCTTTGCGTCTGTGATAAAGAAATCAAATTCAGGCTCTTTGAAGAACTTGTGGCGTACTTCACCATTCAGCATCGCATGGTTTCCATACACATCGGAAAGCTGAATATTTTCCACTTTTATCAAGCCGGGCTTGATATGAATGGAATCCTCTGCGGAATAGTATGTGTTTGTGAAATCTATTTTCAGTTTCAAATCTTCCGCATATATATCTCCCTCAAGGTCAATGTATTTGAATGTACCAAAAAGGCGTGCATGTCCGGAAGCAATACCGCTCACATCGCTCGTAAATGCCTCCATATATGGTTTCAAGAACGCCACATTTATTTTTTTCGCGTAGAAATCTATATCCAGTGAATCATTAAGCGGGAAAATGCCACCTTTTATGATTGAATGTAGCCCGTTTGGCTGGTCTATATCAGCATCAAGAGTGATTTCACGTTTTTCGTTGTCCCAGTGGCTTTTAACAATCGCATCACCGAACACAACCTTGTTATAACTGATATTTTTCACAAAAAGTCCCGGTGTTACCATTGACGGCTCCGGTGTGAAAATGTTATGTGCATGGAAAGTTCCTGTAGCATCGCCGCCAAGTCGTGCTTTGTCTATGCCCAATGATTCAAAAATATAGTCAAGATTAACATTCAAAATGTTCAAAGTGAGTTCGTCATCCGGATTGTCTGACGCTACACCTTCCATTGTCACAAACTGATTTTCACGGCGTACGTCAAAGTTCGCCACTTCTATTCTTCTCGGTTTAATGGATACTGTTGCAGGATTTACAGTCCAGGTAGTGTCGTTAAACGTCATTTTGCTGCGGTTTATATCCATCTGTGCAGCAAGTGACTCTTCATCGGTTTTATAGAAAAGTGTTGAGATATCCACATTTCCTTCATAAAGACGTTTACGATTTATCTTCCAAGCTAAATCCGTATCTACTCTGTCATTTGCAGCTATGCAGTCCAAAACTACATTCATAGCACCCTCTTTTGTTGGCACATTTGTTGTGAGAGTGAGTTGTGCGGATTGTCCACCATCGTTTGTAGCAAAACTGAGCGATGAATTTTCTATCAGTTTGTCTTTCTGCTGGAGGTATGGTGCGGATACATCTAAAGCAAGTTTCCCTTCCGTATTGTCAATAACGCCGCCTATAGTAACCGGATAAATTATGTTTACGGGCAGATGCAAAAAGGCATTCAAGTTATCATTGTATTTGATAGAGGCATTAAATGTCACATTGAGGCTATCTGTACTTTGAAGTTCTTTGTAAGGGACAAGAGTGGGAAGAGAAACAGACATAATGTTATTCACCACGCCCGGAATTTCTTGCATTCTATAGCGTCCTTCAGCATTAAAATCAAAGAAATCAGAGGTCATGTGCACCTCTTTCACATCAGACTTTCCGTCAAAAGAGAATGTGAGATTCTCCATCAAAAGTGAAGGTTGCTCGATTGACTTGAATTTCAAATCATTTATGATAAGAGTGGCAATAGCATCATTTATTTCTTTGCCTACAAAACCTCCATCTATATTCGCAGAAAGTGTATAGCCTTCGTATTTCTTGAGCAAATTACATTCGTACGGGTTGAAATCCGTAATCACGGAAGTAAGAAAAGCTTTCGGCTCATCTTTGTTCAAATCCGCCAATAGTTTTGCATCTAACACAAGATTAGAGTCAGCAGATTTAATGTCTGCTTGCAGGCTGTCGCCAAGCAAATCCGCATTTATGGCAATATCGGAATATTTATAGTCTTTATAGTCAAACGCAGGCACATCAACTTGTAATTGAGCATGTTGCTCTTGCTTGCCTCGTTTGGGAGCATAAAAACCGGTTGCATTTATTGAAACATTACCCAAATCAGCCTTGTTCAATGCTTTACCTAAATTAAAGTTGTCCGTAAAAAGATTAAAATCGGCGTCTTTCAGCCGTGCAACGGAATCTGCCACAAAAAGTGAAGCATTTCCGTCAAAAACCAAATCACCGAAAGATGAACCGATTTTCCCCTGAATGTGAGAATTGTCTAAATCACCTGAAATTGCCGTATTTACTGAGATATTTCTTGCTTGATGAAGTGCATTTGCCAAGTTTTGCGAATAAAATGGCATACCTTTCAGTGCTGATGCCACATTATACCCGTCTGCATCAAGATTTAACACAAAGTTTTGCACATTCAGAGCCTGCAATTCTTTTATATCCGTAGCACTTCCGCTTACAGAGAGTTTAAAATTATTCTGCGGTGAATCCAAACTTAAACGATTGATATTCACACTATTCTCCGTTAGTTTCACATCTATGTCCGCAGCCACGGGAAATGTCAACTCCGATATGCCGGGATAAAAAGCGGAAAAATCAGAAGGCGTTATATGTGAATTTTCAAGAGTCTTTATATCGTACACTTTACTTTTATCAATCGTAACATCACCAAATGCGATATAGGAATTTGGCAACTGCATCGTGACATTTGAAAGATATACATCACCTTTTGCAACCTTTGCATCGGCGTGAAGATCCACTACATTAAATCCGCATTTTTCCACAAAAGAAATTCGTTTTACGCTCACATCTACGGTGTCTGACGTGATTTGCGGTATTGTCACATCGGCACGCAAATCTGATATGGAAATGTGATTTTTGTCAAAACCCGCTTCTTTTGTCGGTTCGGAAAGAATGTTATATGAAACCTCACTGCTGCGGATTACTATAGTCTTGATATCAAGTCTAATATTGCTTTTGGGCTTGTTTTCATCTTTCGACGAAAGTGCCTTTATGATGTGGTCTATATTCAGCGGTGCTTCAATACTGTCTTTCGAAAGTTTGAGTTTAAGTTTAACTATTTCCGCATAATCTATTGAAATTTCATCAGATGAAAGTGCATCAAAAGGATTTATTCCGGCACCAAGACGTCGCACTGTCATAATAGTATCTCCCACGCTGTCTTTCACCACAACACCGCGGAGCGTCACCCTATTAAACGGTGAAATTGCAAGTGAATTTATTGAAACAGGGGTTGCTAAAAGACGAGAGAGTTCCGTTTCCGCCTTGCTGCACATAATGTTTTGTGCAAAAGGAAGCGAGAGCAGTACGTAAATCATCATCGGCACTCCAATAAAAAGCACCAATAGCGTTACCGTAACAACTCTGAAAATGGAATAGAATCTCTTCATTTAAGCAATATAAATCTTAAAGCATTACTTAAAACGCATATCCTATACCAAGACTTATAAGCGTTGTGTCATAATGCTTTACAAGACAATATTTAACATCAAGTTTAAGTTTCATATTTTCCGTAACACGGTAACCTGCACCTGCTCCAAGATTGATACCAATCTTATTTTTTCGCGTTGAAACATCGTTACTATCTTTCACAGGATGGTAGCTCCAACTTGTGTAAGCAAGTCCGGCAATTGGGTAGATATCGATTTTAGATCCGGAAGTTATCTGCAGAGGAAAATTAAAATCCAGATTTATGAGAAAAGCATCCGTCCTCTGACTTCTGAAAACGTAGTCAATACCAATACCTACACGGAAAGCCTTGGATACATCATACGCCATCCAAGCACCGAAAGTGCCGCTTTCATTGCAGGTGCTATACCCTGAAGCTACGCCTATAAAAGTATTATTGCCCTCCGCACGCAGAGAATTTACACCAAAACACGCAAAAATTGCGGCAACTGCAATAGTTTTATAAAATGGGGATATATTAAATTTCATTTTTTGTTTCTATTTTTTACGTTACTTATTACAAAGGTAATGATTTTTATTGATATAAAAGCAAAATTAGAACTAAAATACCAAAGAAATAGCTTGTTTTACCAAATGTTTTTACCAATAACATTAGTCGTGATGATACTGTTCACCTCGGATTATTGTCATTGCACGGTAAATCTGTTCAGTAAAAACCAAACGTATCATCTCATGTGTAAACGTCATTTTAGATACGGAAAGCATAGCATTCGCACGGGCATAGACCTGCTGAGAAAACCCGAACGGACCCCCTATTATAAACACGAGTCGTGAGGGAAGAGTCACCATTTTGTCTGACAAAAAATTTGCAAATTCACGCGAAGTGTATTGCTTCCCCCGTTCATCAAGGAGCATCACGAAGTCGCTTGGTGACAGTTCTTTAAGTATCATTTCACCTTCAAGTTCTTTCTGCTTGGACTGCTCTGCGTTTTTGCCGATTTTTGCATCTGCAAGTGCCTTGAAGGAAAATGGCACATAGTGCACTATTCGTGACGAATATTGCTCCACCGCCTTAGCTATGTAGTCCGTTGACGTTTTGCCAACTGCCAACAATAATATTTTCATATACCGCAATATTTATTCAGCATATAATTTCTGTTTGCCTCATTATTGAATAGATCGGAATTTTACTGCAAAGTTATCACATTTTTTACTATTCTCCTAATTGATATTACTTCTGCGACACACAGAATCTCAGAAGAAAAACAATTTTCATTTTCAACTTTGCTAAAACCTAGAGCCTGTTTCATAATAAATGTTAAAGCAGAGGCGGGCAGTCATTGAGCAGA
>JBJECR010000066.1:0-13983 GCA_051871275.1 Muribaculaceae bacterium
ATGATGGCTTTTCAATAGCAGTTATGTAATGCTTTCGGATAGCTGAATAGTTACTAATAAGAACCTGTTTCATAAAGAAAGTTAAAAAATGAGGTCGCAGATTTTTGAATGATTTTTGTCCTGAACTGAAACAGGCTCTAAGCATGTTTTGAGATTAAAGGGAAAGAAGAGAATAATTCCAAAGCTGATGAAGTCTCAGCAATGAGTTTGTTTTTTACAAAGTTTTTTGTTTTTGTATCATTAAGCACTTCACCAAGTCCTTGCATCAAGAGTTTTGGACTTGACATGTGAACTTGTTCAGCACACCATGCAGTATATTCGCTTACACTTTTGCCGGTTCTAATTAAAACAATTTCCTCATTTATTTCCGTGTGATTTTGCAAAAAGAACCAAACATCGTAAATATCACGTGGAGAAAGACGCTCACCCATAGCACATAGTTTATGAGCAAACATATCCGGCAATGTCATTACGCGAACTTCCGTACCTGCCAATGAACGCATTTCATAGTGGTTTGGATACTGCCGAGTGGAGATTTCAACTTTTAACATTCTCTCTCCTTTTCCGTAATTGAGAACAAGCACAGGTCCAAAAAATTTTTTTGCTTCATCATCAATAGTGCCAAAACGTGTCAGTATGGCACGCACTTTGTCATACACCATATCAATTTTATTTGCATCAAGCAGATTAAAATCAAGGTCTGTTGAAAATCGATTGAGATTATGGAAAAACATTAGTGATGTTCCACCTTTGAAAGCCATAATGGGACAAAGGTCTTTATCTTTGAAGATGAGGCTCAGAATCTGTGCCATATATAGTTTATGCTTGTTCTTATCCATAATAATTAAAAATTAAGTAGTTCTGTAACCCTTTGAGTTAAAATCTCAGACTGATAATTTGGCAAAAATTTTTTAACCTTACTAATGTTTAGAGGGTGAAGATTGTCAAAAAAACAATTACCTGCACTAAGGTACACAAAATCAAGAAATGCACGTTCGGGTGAGGCTATAAATATGTTGTCGTGCTGTTCAATGCCATCCATATCAATCCACAATTCCGGTTTTATAATGCGAAACTGATATGGCTTATCGTCAACCTCTATGGTACGATTCAAATAACTTACACAAGTCACGGTATCGTCGTACTGAAACACGATGCCGGAGCGTTGTAACACATATTCCAGAGAGATGTAAGCGGGTCGGAAAAGGCTACATGCCATTTCTTTTTCATTGTATCCTATTTTGGTGTAAATGCCTCGGCGAGGATTGTGTATCTTTCCTGCCTTAACATAGTAATTTAGTGACTTGGTCAGTTTTCGGCTGTCGTTACATTCTGCAAGCATCATTAGTGTTTGCACATTAAACACGGAACGGCTACTGCTCAGAATTACCTCAAGTATGTTGTTTTGCGAACTCATAGTCCAAAAAAATTGTATTATTGGTTCGCAAAATTAATAATAAAATCTTTATTTGGCAAATAAAAATGGTAGATTATTTATCTTTCTTCAATAGTAAAAAAGTAATTTGATTTTGAGAAAAACAAAATATTTGTTATTTTTGCATCTCAATAAAAAGAACCAAGATGAAAATCACAAATATTACTGCATTATTATTTCTTGCTTTTGCATTACTATTTACAAGTTGCAAATCCGATTCCATTTCAGACAAAATAACGGCTGCGGAAATGGCTTTCCAGACGGAAGACTATTCAGCCGCTCAAAGCCTTGCTTCAGAGATAACGGCTACGGATTCTCTTCAGTTGCTGGGCTGCAATAATCTTTGCCGTCTGTCTATCCTTTTTATGCAACTTTCCGAGGTGCAGAACGAGGAGGAAAATGTGGCTTCCGCAACGAGTTGCTATCGCAATGCACTACTGCTGAATCCGGATTCCGCCCTGATTTTTTACAATTCTATTCCGCTTGAAAATGAGGGATTTGTGACGGTGATGAGTGAGCTGAACAAGAGATACAATATTGATACGGATTCAATTATTATCGATGTTCAGGATTTTCAGGAATTAGATTCAATGGAGGTGCAAGATGGGCAAGAGTGAACTTTCATGGCAAGATATGCTTCTTGCTGCAAAAGAGAATTTTGAACCGGGCGACAGCACGGAGGAAACAACAGTAGAACAGCCTGCAGCAGAGAAAAACTCCGGAGTGCTGGACGTAATCCTGGAGAAAAAGGGTAGAGCCGGCAAAATGGCTACTATCGTCACAGGGTTCACTATCTCCGATGAGGCTGTGAAAGAAATTGCATCAAAACTGAAGACAAAACTCGGCACAGGCGGCTCGGCACGCGGTGGTGAAATACTTATCCAGGGCGACAGACGTAAAGATGTGCTGGATTTCTTGAAGTCACAAGGCTTGAAAGCAAGAATTATATAATCTCTAACCTCTAACCCTATAACCCTATAACCCTATAACCCTCTAACCCTCTAACTATACATCTAATATTATGCTAAGCATTTACAAAGCATCAGCAGGCTCAGGCAAGACGTTTCGTCTCACTATTGAATACATTAAACTCGCTTTGCAAAGTGAAAGTGAAAGCGAAAAGGCAGGCAAGCCTGTACTATCTACTTCCGGTTCAAATCACAGTCATATCCTTGCCATAACCTTTACAAATAAGGCTACGGAGGAAATGAAAACTCGTATCGTAAAAGAACTCTCCATTCTCGCTTTTAACACGTCGGACTCAAAATTGTTAGATGAACTGAAAAATTATTTTCAGACAGATGAGGCATCATTGCAGAAAGCTGCGGAAAAAGCTCTTTACGATATTCTGTTCCAGTTTACATTTTTCAATATCAGCACTATAGACTCGTTTTTCCAGCAAGTGCTACGTACTTTTGCTGCGGATATCGAGCGTCAAGACGACTTTGAAACGAGTGTTGATGATAAGGTAATTGTGCAAAGTGCCGTACACAATGTGCTGGATAAAATTTCCGACAATAAAGATATATATTCATGGTTGAGAAAATATATCCAAGCAGAAATAAATAAGAAAAGCGATTTTAACTTTTTCAATAAGAATACAGGTGGTGCGGCAGTTGATATTGTGGATACTGTCTCCAAACTTATGGACGACACATTTAAGGCATATAGCAAACTGATTGTGGCATACCTGAGTGACCCGAATAGAATTAAGGGTTTTGAAGAAGTTATGGCAAATGAGCAAAAACGTTTTGAGAAAAAAAATTTGCAGCTGCTGCGAAATGTGGAGGATTTGCTTGAAAAAGAAGAACTTGCTGTTTTCTATAAAGAAACTAAATTGCATAATATCATTAAGAGCAAGGACTTTTCCGACATTGATTCCGGAAAGTTGGAAAAAATGGCAAACGACCCTTCTTCCGAGTTTCAAAAGTCAAAAACAATAGGTTCAGGCAAACTCACACGCAAGTCAGAACCTTCCGGCGATTTGTGCAATGCTATAAAAGAATTGGCGAATTGCTGCTTATCCGGTTTAACACTTTACAATACATGTGAGGCTATCCGCAAGAGCATCTATATGCTTGGAATACTTGGTGTTGTAAACCGAGAAATGACGGAATTTTGTCGCGACAATGAGATGATTCTCGTTTCAGATACAAACGATCTTCTCCGCAAAATTATCAGTGTGGGAAATGTTCCATTTATCTATGACCGCATGGGTGTGTTTTTGCACCATTACTTGATAGACGAGTTTCAAGATACGTCCAATATGCAGTGGAAAAACATCTTCCCTCTGCTTTTAGAGAGTTTGGCAAACGGCAAGTCCAACCTTATTATCGGTGATGACAAACAGAGTATTTATCGTTTTCGTGATGCCGCTCCTGAACTTCTTGCCGGGGAAGTTAAAGATACGGTTTTGAAAATATTTCAGGGAGAGGGCGTAATCACAAAAGGTGAAAAGCTTTCTGATAATACGAACTACCGCAGTGCCGAGAACGTAATAAAGTTTAACAATACGCTTTTCAACGCTCTGTCTCTCACAGATAATTTTATAAGGAGTGCGTATTCAAGGTCTGTCCAGCAGATTCCTAAAAAGAAAGAGGATGCTACCAAAGGCTATGTGAAACTCCGTTTGCTTCCAAAAGATATTGAACCGCAGGAAGATGGCTTGGGACTTAGTGCTGAAGATTCATGCCTTATCAGCGACTTGAAAGTTTTGCTGCAGAAAAATATAAGTCCTTCCGAAATTGCTATTTTGATTAGGAATAAGGCAGATGCGGTGAAAGCTGCAAATGCTATACAGACGGCTAAAATTAAAGGGCTGGAGGAATTTAAGGATTTACAGATAAAAATAAACGGTGCTGTGAAAATTTCGTCTTGCCCGTCGGTGAAAATTATCATAAGCACGCTTTACCTGCTTGTGGATCCGGAAATGCGAGAAGAATTTCCGGATGAAGAATCGCAGGAAAAAATAGATAAGAAAAAACGTTACCACAGTTATTCATGTCTTTTTGAAAAACTTGTGTCGGAAAGCGTAGATTATTCCGAGGCACTGGTTCAGGCATTGGATGGTGACAAAATAGCACTTGGCAGTGAAAAAAGCCTTGGCAATATTGTAGAGGATATACGCAAAATGAAAACGTATGCCTCTGATGATATATGCGGAGCTATAGACCTGATTGTGAGCGGACTGAATAAACCGCTACGTAAACGAGATACTCTGTATATCACATCTCTGCAAGACCTTGCGTACGACTATTCGCAGCTGGGAAATACGTCTATCCGTTCTTTCCTCGAATGGTGGGAAAGTTGTGGAAATGATAAAACAATAGAATTTCCGGACGATTTTGAAGCGGTGAATATCGTAACTATTCATAAATCCAAGGGGTTACAGTATAAGTGCGTGCTTATCCCATACGCTACATGGAAATTTGATGATATTGCCTCAGGTACAAAAAATAATTTCCGGTGGGTGGATATCCCGAAAGAAATTTGTGAACTTTTTGACCAAAACGGAGAGCCCGGAGGTCTTGACATGGTGCCGCCAAAATTTCCTATAAAGATTTCTTCAAGGCTTGAAAAAACGTATTTCTCAAGTGATTTGAACTTTTTCCTGAAACAGGATTATCAAGATACGATG
The DNA here is from genome assembly GCA_051871275.1 of Muribaculaceae bacterium. Taxonomy (GTDB): domain Bacteria; phylum Bacteroidota; class Bacteroidia; order Bacteroidales; family Muribaculaceae; genus CAJUPY01. The sequence continues at coordinate 5,073 of JBJECR010000066.1, forward strand.
AATCTGCTGTATGTGGCACTCACTCGTGCTGAAGATGTGCTGATAGTGACTGCACAGCAGAAACAAAAAACTGTCGGTTCGTATGTTTACGATGTCCTGAATAAAGTGAAATATTGTTTCACGGAGGACGGTGTAAAGTCTGCATTGGAATCATCGAATGCCAATAAGGATTATGGTGACATCAGTCATTTGCTTACCACTGCAAAATATTCCGAGGATGACAATATTATAGAGGTTGGCTCCTTAGATGATTGCCACGGAAAAGAAAAAGATAACAAGTGCAAGAAAATGCCTGTTTATGAGAGCTTTGAAAACGAACTGGTGCTGAAAAAGAAAAACGTATTCTACAGCCGCGAAACTTTCAATCCTAACGAAGCAAGGCAGAAAGGTACTTTCTTCCATAGTGTGCTGAGTGAAGTAGAAACACCTGACGACTTGGAATATGCTTTCCACAAATGGGCTGTAATAGTGGGTCTTGATGAGAATAATTATAAGGACAAGTGGTTACCTTTACTCAAAAAAGCACTTGAGCAGCCGGAAGTCCAAAAATGGTACGACGGCACGGGAAAAGTGATAAACGAGTATGCCGTGAAAGACGAATCCGGCAAAGTTTCTCGTGCAGACAGAGTGGTGATAAAAGGCGATAACGTGGATATTATCGACTACAAATCAGGTGGGGAATCAGACTCGCATATTGAACAGGTGGAGAAGTACATGAATATTTATTCCGCCAAAGGGTATAAAAACGTGAGGGGATATATATGGTATTTCCTTAGTGGAGAAATAGTTGAAGTGAAACAAAAAACATGAAAAAGAATAGCAGATATACAAAACAGACCAAGGCTGCAACAGTCCTTCTGCTTGTGGTGGCTGTGATATGGATTGCTTCACAGGTGATGCTGTCCTGCCAAAAGACAAGTGCATCTGAAAATGCTGCAGGCGAGTCTGAGCTTTCCGTGCAGCAGTTGCTGGAAGTGCGTACAAATCCTGCTTTGGAGCAGGTGATAGTGGATTATGAAGGGATGAAAATATCTTTTAATCCACGGCTCCATGTGCCCAACTGGGTGGCATGGGAACTTACGGGCGATGAAACGCTTGGTGATGAGCCTCGCTATAATAAATTTGCTTGCGATGAATCCGTTCCCGGTTGCCCTGATGATTGGGACTATAAATATTCCGGTTACGACCGCGGACACATGGCTCCGGCAGCGGATATGAAGTGGAGTGAGAAGGCAATGCAGGAGTCTTTTTATCTGACAAATGTATGTCCCCAAGCCGGAGAACTGAACCGCGGCTCATGGAAGAAACTGGAAGAAAAATGTCGTGCAAAGGCGTGTGCGGATTCAGCGATAATAGTTATATGCGGACCTGTTTTGACAGACAATATACGAGAATTTTTGGGTGATAGCCGAGTGGCTGTACCGCAAAGGTTTTTCAAAATTATTTTGTCGCCTTTTGCAGAGAAAAACCAGGCTATAGGCTTTATTATGCCAAATGGAAAAGTTCCGGGTGGTATGCAAAATTGTGCCGTTACGATAGACAGTGTGGAAGCTGTCACGGGGCATGACTTTTTCTCTGTTTTACCGGAAGATTTGCAGAGCTATCTTGAATCGCAATGCAACTTTAATAGTTGGAGCCGTAGTGCTAAGAGGAGATAGCCCCTTCCCTCGTTATTTTTCATAAAAACCATAAAAATGGTAATATAAACCTTATTTTTGGTAATAGGGTAGGTGCTTTTTGTCCGTAATTTTGCAGCATAGAAATTACTATATAGTAGTTTCTTTAAATAACCGATATATCAAGTTAGAGCTATCGCATGAAAAAAACATTTTCATTTACATTATTAATAGCAATGACACTTAATGTTATGGCACAGAAAAAGATAGTACAAACGGCAGGCCGCACACAGCTTGGTGAGTTTGCCCCGGAGTTTGCTCATCTCAATGACGATGTTCTCTTTGGCGAGGTATGGAGCCGCAACGACCTCCTCAGCTTGCGTGACAGAAGCCTCGTTACCATCACATCACTTATCAGCCAAGGTATGACGGATTCGTCACTAACCTTTCACCTTCAGGAGGCAAAGAAAAACGGCATCACGCGAACTGAAATTTCTGAAATTATTACTCACATTGCCTTTTATGCCGGTTGGCCCAAGGCTTGGGCTGCTTTTCGTCTTGCAAAAGATGTTTGGGCGGAAGAAACCACCGATTATAATGCCAAAGCACGTTTTCAACAAGAGATGATTTTTCCGATAGGAGAGCCAAATACAGCGTATTCCCAATATTTCATCGGCAACAGTTACCTCGCACCAGTCTCGCGGGAACAGATAAATATCTCCAACGTGACTTTTGAGCCCGGTTGCCGCAATAATTGGCATATCCATCATGCCACAAGCGGTGGCGGTCAGATGCTTATAGGTGTGGCAGGGCATGGTTGGTATCAGGAAGAGGGTAAGCCTGCACATGAAATCCTCCCCGGCACGGTTATCCACATTCCTGCAGGTGTGAAACATTGGCACGGAGCCGCTGCGGACGGTTGGTTTGCACATCTTGCAGTTGAAATAGCGGGAGAGAATACTTCCAATGAGTGGCTGGAGCCTGTAAGTGATGAAGAATATAACATATTGAGTGCAAAATGAAAAGTATTAAATTCGTATTATTGGCGGTACTGACTATGATAGCAGTTTCTGCCTGTTCACAAAGTAAAACAACGAAAGTTATGGATAATAAAAAAGTATTAGTGGTGTATTTCTCTGCTACGGGAACAACTAAGAACGTGGCAGAAAAATTGGCAAAAGTTTCAAATGCAGGAATCTGCGAAATTGTGCCTGTACAGCCTTATACGAGTGCGGACCTTAACTGGCATAATTCCCGTTCACGCAGCTCTGTGGAAATGAACACTCCTGAATCTCGTCCGGAAATTAAGGCAGTTGGTGTAAATGTGCAGGATTATGACGTGATTTTCCTTGGTTATCCTATATGGTGGGATTTAGCGCCAAGACCTGTAAACACGTTTATAGAGAGTAACAACCTTGACGGCAAAACTGTTATCCCATTTGCCACATCCGGTGGAAGCGGTATCACAGGCAGTGTGACAGCATTGAAAAATTTGTACCCGGAAGTTAATTGGCTACAAGGTAAATTGTTGAATAATGCAGATGAAAAGTCTCTAAAGTCCTGGTGTGATACTGTGCTCTAAGGCGTAAATAAAACTTAAGAGTCTGTTTCATAACGTGAATTATGAAATGGACTCTAATAAAAATACAACCTATAAGTTGTGTACATTGATTTTTTTTGTTACCTTCGCGTCAAAATAATCAAGATATGACTTTTGACGATATAACAGGTGATGGTCGCCTCTGGGCAGTAAGGTACGAAAACGCAAGTGATAACGAGTTATTCCGTTTGTTTGACCAATGGAATGATGTGTTATGGTTGCGTAATTTTTTTAAGGAAAATTTAAATGACCTTAGTGCATATTTCAAAATCACGGATATAAACCAAGCAATCAGCGATACTATAGATGATAGTGAGGTATTGGAAGGTGTTATTCTTGATATTTCTCCTAATGCAGACCTTGATTTGATTTTTCGACCATTGAGCAATAATCGTACCATTGCTGAAATGTTAGAAAAAATGAAGGCTCGAGGAGATAGAACAAATCGTCATGACTCTTGGTTAAGAATATATGCTATTCGTCTTGCCGATGGTAAGTATATTATCACGGGCGGTGCCATAAAACTTACTGCGACAATGCAAGAACGACCACATACTCGGTTAGAACTTGACAAAATAGAAAAAGTGCGTCGTTTTTTGCTTGACGATGGTATTGTTGATGATGAAGGTTTTATTGATTATATTAGTGAACTCTAAAACACACGGATATGGATACAACATTAAATAGGCTTCAACAACATCAATCCGCCACTGAAACTAAATGGCGTGAAGATGCTGAAAAAAGAAGAACGAACAAAGAATGGCTTCGCTATTCTCAAAATATTGCAATGCGTATGCTTGATAAAATGGAAGCTGATGGGATTACCCAAAAGCAACTTGCAGAGCGTATGGATTGCAGTCAGCAATATGTGTCTAAAATCCTAAAAGGACGTGAAAACCTATCGCTTGAAACTATGGCAAAAATAGAATCAGCTTTAGGTATAACAGTTATGCAATGTGAATTAGCAGGCTGATTTATCAGCGTAAAAACCTGTTTGATAAAATCTTTTTGTGTTTTTTGCAGAAATATACTGAAAAAGTAGTAACTTTGTGAAAAATACACCGATAGATGCGAATTGTAATCCAAAGAGTGACGTCTGCATCGGTTTCAATTAGCAGACAGTGTGTCTCGGCAATAAATGCCGGACTGCTCGTTCTTGTGGGTGTGGCAGAAGGTGATACTCATGAAGATATGGAGTGGCTTGCTGCCAAAACTGCATCTCTGAGAATCTTTGACGATGAAAACGGCGTGATGAACAAGTCCGTAATGGACGTGGGCGGCGAGGTGCTTGCCGTTTCGCAGTTCACGCTGAATGCTTCCACAAAGAAAGGCAATCGCCCAAGCTATATCCGTGCTGCCGGACACGATATTGCCATTCCGCTGTATGATGCTTATTGCACTCGCGTGGCTGAAATCATAGGCAAAGAAGTGAAGAAAGGCGTTTTTGGCGCCGATATGCAGGTAAGCCTTGTAAATGATGGTCCCGTAACGATAATTATTGACTCAAAACTCCGGGAATGAACACAGAAAATGCCATACAAGAAATGACACTATCGCAGCTCCAAGAAACTGTAGATAAGTGGATTAAGACAGTAGGTGTGAGATATTTTTCTCCTCTTACAAATATGGCTGTGCTGGCGGAAGAAACCGGAGAGGTGGCACGTATTATGGCAAGAAAATATGGTGACCAATCATTCAAACCCGGTGAAAGTCAAGACCTTGCAGATGAACTTGCAGACTTGCTCTGGGTGACGGTGGCAATAGCAAACCAGACCGGTGTGAACCTCACGGAGGCAATAAATGCCAATATACGCAAAAAAACTCTCCGCGATGCAGAGAGACACAAGAATAATCCGAAACTAACATAATAATACATAACACATTACATTAAATAATCAAGAACTATGATGGTAGATAAATATCACGAAGCGATTAATGCTTCACAAGTTGAGTCAGACGACGCAAAAGTGAAAACGGCGGTAGAAAAAATTATTGCCGAGCACAAACAGGAAAATATGAATGCAGACGTATATCGTTTCCTGTTTAATACAATTGACCTGACTACCCTTAAAAGCACGGATTCTCCTCAATCCGTGGCAAAATTCGTGGAACGCGTAAACGATTTTGACGATGAACACCCGGAACTCAAAAATGTGGCAGCAATCTGCGTTTATCCAAACTTTGCACAGGTGGTAAGCACAATTCTTGACGTGACAAATGTGAACGTGGCATGCGTTTCAGGTTGTTTCCCATCTTCTCAGTCTTTCGTGGAAGTGAAAGTGGCAGAAACGGCACTTGCTGTGGAAGGTGGCGCAGATGAAATAGACATCGTGTTTAACCTTGGTAATTACTTTGACGGTGACTACGAAGAAGTGTGCGATGAAATCCAGGAAATCAAACATGCTTGCCGTGATGCTCGCCTCAAGGTTATCCTTGAAACCGGTGCTCTCAAAACTGCAGAAAACATCAAGAATGCTTCTATCCTTTCTCTCTATTCCGGTGCAGACTTCCTCAAAACTTCCACAGGTAAGGAATACCCTGGTGCAAGCCTTGAAGCTGCATACGTGATGGCTCAGTGCATCAAGGAATACTACGAGAAAACAGGAAATATGGTAGGCTTTAAAGCTTCCGGTGGTGTGGCTACAACAGAAGAAGCTGTGGCTTATTTCACTATTATCAAGGAAGTTCTCGGCGACCAATGGCTCACAAACGAATATTTCCGTATCGGTGCAAGCCGTCTTGCAAACAATTTGCTTTCGGACATCTTGGGAACAGAAACTAAATTCTTCTAATAAATGAAATATTGGGTAATAATTGCAAATCGCCAACAAGGTCCTTATGAACTTGAGGACTTAAAACTTCTCCCCCTCACACCAAACACTCCCGTATGGCATGAAGGACTGCCACAGTGGGTGCCGGCAGTGCAGGTGAAGGAAGTGATGGATGTTCTTAATGCAGAAGAACAGCAACAAGCTGAAAATACTGCAGAAAACCCGGCTGATGCTGAGGAAAATTTTGACAATTCTTCTGAACAGGCTCCGGACGGAAACGGCAATCAGGAAAACGGAAACAATAGTGCTAATGCAGGGAACTATTCGTATTCTTTTGTTAATGCCGGATACCAAAACGCAGGCTTTGAAGCTCAGCGAAGAACGGATACTCTCCACGACGAGCAACGTCCGGATTCATACCTTGCATGGGCGATAGTGGTGACAATATTGTGCTGCTTGCCGTGTGGTATTGTTTCAATAATCTATGCCGCAATGGTAAATTCACGCTACGACCGCGGCGATGTGGAAGGTGCTAAGAAAGCATCGGAAACGGCACAGATGTGGATAATGCTGTCCATTACTCTTGGCTTGCTTGTTATCCCAATCCAAGTAGCTTTGCAATTATTATGAAAAAAAGCACTATAATCGCAGTGGCAACGATTGTTATTGTCGCTGCGATTATTGTTGTGTATTACACTTTTGACCCGGCTCAATATTCGTTTTTCCCGAGATGTCCGTCAAAACTCATCACGGGTTACGACTGTCCGGGTTGTGGCACGCAGCGTGCTTTTCATGCCCTTCTGAACGGCAATTTTGCAGAGGCTTTGCATCACAATGCCATCCTTCTCCTTGCAGTGCCGTTTCTTATTGTATATGCGGCTGCGTCAATCTTAAAAAAACGGTTGCCACGCTTCCATGCAGCAATGAATTCCTCAATTGTGGGTTGGACAGTGCTTGGAATTTTGCTCCTATGGTGGGTGGTGAGAAATACTTTAGAAATCTTTCAATAAAATGGCAGACAAATTATTAAAAATAGGAATTATTCAGCAACGTAATACGTCAGATATAGCTGAAAATCAGAGAAATCTGGCTGAAAAAATCTCAAAACTTGCAAAAGAAGGAGCTAAACTCGTTGTGAACCAGGAACTTCACGATTCACTCTATTTTTGCCAAGTGGAAGACGTGAATAATTGTGATTTGGCAGTGGAAATACCGTCTGCCACTACGGATTTCTATGCAAAAATAGCAAAAGAAAATGGTATTGTGCTGGTGACGTCACTGTTTGAGAAGCGTGCCGCAGGACTTTACCACAACACTGCCGTGGTGTTTGAAAAAGACGGAACTATTGCTGGAAAATACCGCAAAATGCACATCCCCGATGACCCTGCTTATTACGAAAAATTCTACTTTACCCCCGGTGACCTGGGCTTTAAGCCCATAGCCACCTCCGTTGGCAAATTAGGTGTGCTTGTATGCTGGGACCAGTGGTACCCGGAAGCAGCAAGACTTATGGCTCTTTCCGGAGCGGAAATCCTCATTTATCCAACAGCTATAGGTTGGGAAAGCAGTGATACGGAGGCTGAAAAAGAACGCCAGCTTGAGGCGTGGGTGACAGTGCAACGCGGCCATGCAGTGGCAAACGGGCTGCCTGTAGTGACAGTGAACCGTGTGGGGTGCGAACCTGATCCATCCGGAGCAACAGGCGGTATTCAGTTCTGGGGAAACAGTTTTGTAGCCGGTCCGCAAGGCGAATTTCTCTTCCGTGCCTCCTCTGACAGCGAGGAAGAAAAAATTATAGAAGTCAATCTCAGCCGTTCCGAGCAGGTGCGTCGTTGGTGGCCGTTCCTTCGCGATAGACGAATTGAAAACTTTAGTGACTTGACAAAAAGATTTATTGACTAAGAGCCTGAAAATTATGGAAATAACTAAAGCAGTCTTTGTAGTTAGCAATAGCGATGTGAAGAAATGTCCTTCGGAGCAACGTCACGAATATGCATTTATCGGACGCAGTAATGTGGGTAAATCTTCGCTTATCAATATGCTCACAGGCGTTTCAAATCTTGCAAAAACGTCTGCCACACCGGGAAAAACATTGCTTATAAATCACTTTCTGATAAACGATGAATGGTTTCTGGTGGATTTGCCCGGCTACGGTTATGCACAGAGAAGCCGTGAGAGCCGTGAAGAAATATACCGCATTATACAGCAGTATATAGCAGAAAGAGAGCAACTTACAAGTCTTTTTGTACTCGTTGATATCCGCATAAAACCGCAGAAAATAGACCTTGAGTTTATAAACTGGCTTGGTGAAAACGGAGTGCCATTCTCCATTATTTTCACAAAAGCAGACAAAATTAGCAAAACCGCTGCCGCCCGTGCTATGGAAGATTACCGCAGGGAACTCCTCAAAACATGGGAAGAAGTACCGCAATTTTTCTGCACTTCAAGTGCCAAGGGCACGGGAAAAGAAGAAATTCTGGATTATATTGAAAATATCAATAAAAATCTGCTTCAGGCAGAAAGTTAAAAGTCCGTTTCATCACCAATGTTAGACAGGCTCATTGTTTATTAGAAATAAACTTTAAAAATCTTTGAAAAATTATCTCTTTGATTTTTAGAACATTATAAAAAATCGTGCAAAAATATTTTGAAAAAAGTGCCAAAAAATTTGCACAATCAAAATATAGTTCGTACCTTTGCAACGCTTTTGGGAATTGACCTGGAGCAAAATAGGTAGATTCGCTAGCTCAGCAGGTAGAGCACATCCCTTTTAAGGATGGGGTCCTGGGTTCGAGCCCCAGGCGGATCACTCAAGGGTCACCACCTGAACAAGGTGGTGGCTCTTTTTTTGTGCCTATACCTATCTATCACTCAACGACTTACATTTTGTAACTATTTGTCTTAGAATGTTTTAGCAATTTTCT
>JBJECR010000067.1:0-13705 GCA_051871275.1 Muribaculaceae bacterium
GTAGCCCATAGGAGAATCGAACTCCTCTTTCAAGAATGAAAATCTTGCGTCCTAGCCGATAGACGAATGGGCCATCCTATATTACATCACAGGCGGCTTACGCAGCGAGCTTGTTGATGTATTTAGCGAGCTTGCTTTTGAGGTTTGCAGCTTTGTTTTTGGAGATAGTCTTTTTAGAAGCAAGACGGTCAAGTAAAGCACTAACCTTAACGTAAGCAGCTTTAGCTTCTTCAGCGTTTGTCATAGCACGAAGACGACGAACGGCGTTGCGTGCAGTTTTTTCATAATAACGGTTTCTCAGACGACGAGAAACAGTCTGACGAATTCTTTTTTCTGATGACTTGTGGTTTGCCATTATTCTTTGTTCTTGTTTTGTCTTTATTCTTGTTAATTGTAGCCCATAGGAGAATCGAACTCCTCTTTCAAGAATGAAAATCTTGCGTCCTAGCCGATAGACGAATGGGCCTTGGAGGTTTTCCGCTTAAAGCGAGTGCAAATTTAAGGACAATTTTTGGAATACGCAAATTTTTTTTTGTTTTTTGAGTAAAATTTTCTGTTTTTTCCTCATTTTTTGGGAAAATCAGGGGAAAATGATACCCAAAAATCAGAGAGATATGCCATATTCATAAATGTTGTCGCTTGCGAGGTCTATTTCGTCGTTCCAAAAAACGCAAGTGCGGCTTGTGTCTAATTGAACCTGATTAAAGAGTCCGAATTTGTCTAATAAAGGGCGAAAAGACGGGATTGAATCAATATCTTCCTTCACATCATAAAGAACCTTATGGCCATCATCAAACTCAACAGCCAGCATATATTTTTCTAATGGTTTCAGTGACTTGATTCGAGGTATCATAATGGAGGTAATTTATATATTTTTTGATTGTCCCACATCTCCTGTAATTCATCTTTATGCAATTTAAGCCATTCCGTAACAAGCTTTTGAGCTATTTTAGGTAAATCTCCTTCAAACATTTCAAAAGTTTTTATATTGAACAATCCTACGTATTCATTATAAATTGCGTGAATATGAGAAGGTTCGTGTTCTTTTGGCTTGAAGAACATTTTAATTATAATTCCATAAAAGCGAACTATCTCAGGCATTATTATAGGCTCTTTATTATTTTTTCTGCAAAGATACGTTTTTTTCTTTATAAACAAATAAACTTGCTTTTTGTTTTATTGCTATTTTTAGCTAAAGTAGCTATTTTAGCTAAGGTAGCTATAATAGCTATTGCTGCCATGCTATTTGCGAACTCGCAGGGAAATTGCTATCTTTGTGTAAAATTTTTTTGAATAGAAATAGATGCAGACAAATGTGCATTGCATAGTATTGAGGAATGTGCGTTACAGCGACACGCAGACCATAGTTACGGTGTATAGCCGCGAACTGGGCAGGTTTTCTTTTTTGTCACCTGCCGGGAATACTCGTGAGGCGGCACGTCGCAGGGCTTTGCTTATGCCTTTATCCGAGGTGGAGGGTGTGGTGATTTCCAAAACAGGACGTGAACTTATGGTGATGAAAGATATGTGTCGTTCAGATAAGGCGGATTTCACGGCAAACCCCATGAAATCCATCGTGGCACTGTTTCTCTCGGACGTTCTCTATGCATTGTTGAAGGAGCAGCAACCGGATGCTACGCTTTATGATTATCTGGAGCGGTCTTCGGAGATTTTAGGTGAACTTCACACTCCCATTTCTCTGGCAAATTTCCATATTTCTTTTCTGCTTGGGCTTATCCGCCTTTTCGGTATAGAACCGGACTGTGGCAGTTACGGCAAGGGTAAAATTTTGGATATGACCGGTGGTTTATGGCGTTTCACTTCGCCTCTTTCCGGCAAATTTCTCAATCCGGAGGAATCGCGAGCCGCATACTTTCTGGCAAGCAAAATGAATATGCACACCATGCACTTTTTCCGTTTCACAAAGGAGCAGCGAAACAGAACGATAGACGTTCTTCTGGATTATCTTTCGCTCCACATCTCCAATTTGAACGGCATAAAGTCGCTGGATGTTGTCAGAAGTTTGTTTTGATTATGTGATATTCAAGAAAAAAACATTACCTTTGTATTTCAAACAATAGAAAGATATGAAACGTCTGCTAATAAAGAATTTTGGTCCTATTCAGGAAGCGACCATAATGCTTGGTCAAGTAAATGTGATTACGGGGCTTCAAAGTTCCGGGAAAAGTTGTGTGCTTAAAACGGCATGCTATTGTTCCTGGGTAGAGAAACGTTTGGAACTTTCACAAAAAGTAAATGGTTTTGGTGAAGGCAGTGCGTTTATAGATATAATGGCGGATTATTATAAGATGGCGAGTTATATTCAAGAGACTACTTACATAGAGTATGAAACTCACTATCTTAAATTCAGTTACGACCATTCTATCAAACGATTTAGTCTTAGTTGGAAAAATCGTTGGGAATACACAAAGCCGAAAGTAAGCTATATCCCTGCAGAGCGAAACTTGGTGGCAGCAATTCCTGTGTGGCGTTCGCTTTCCTTAGACGGAAATATGATAGAATTTATGTCAGACTGGGATAAGGCAAGAAAATTTATAAAGAGTGAAGAGAATTTTCTTGACCTGGGACTGTCTTACTCTTATGATAATGCGACAAATACGGATAGTATCCGACTTGAAAACGGAAAGCCTCTGATGCTTAAAGAAAGTTCAAGCGGAGTTCAGTCACTTCTTCCAATGTATGTCCATTTGGATTACCTCGTAAGAGGACAATATGACGACAAGAAAAGTGATATTTCATACGACAGAAAAGAAGAACTCAAAAATCTACGTTCGGTAATATACAATAAGTTTATAAGTAAGGATAGCATAAATAATAATGTTGTAACCATCGACGGCTATGACTATTCATTCTCCGGACCGGAAGATGCAGAGAATTTCAAGGCACTATATGACAAATTTATCAATGTGAATCATAGCGAAATTTTTCTTGAAGAACCGGAGAATAATCTTTTTCCGACAACGCAATGCAAATTTATAAATTGGCTGTTGGATTCCATTAAAGAGAATAATGATATGCTGTTTATTGCCACTCATAGTCCGTATGTACTTAACCAGCTCATAAAGGTTTCGCCGGAAGGCTTAAACGTAATGTTTACTTATCCTTATAATGAAAAAGATAAGACTTATGGCGTAAGGCAATTGAGCAATGAGGAAGTGCAAGAAATGTATGATAATGGAGTGGATATGTTTTTTAATTTTGAACTCTACTTATGAACCGAAAGCGACTCCTTAATGTAATCCCTGAGTGCTACGTTGATACTAACCTTATTGAATTTCTTCTAAATGCAAGTGTTAATCATCAGCATTGTTGCTCCAAGGTTGTTGGACAATTAAACACCACATTTACAGATAGGTTTGCGATAGGTATTATTGATAAAGACAAGGTGCAAGTGGGGTATATCAACGAATGTGTAGTTATTGCAGAAACTGCACATTTAACTCTGCTGAAACATTGCAAAAGACATCAGTATCTCATTACTATTGCTCCAGCCGTGGATACCTTCATTTTGGATTGTGCTGTTGAGCAAAATATTAATCCTCAAACATATAATTTGCCGTCTGAATTGAAAAAATTCACAGATGTTTCAAAAAGTGTAACATCCAATTCCGATTACCGTTTCAAACTGCTATTTGAGGCAATAAAGAACAATAGTGAAATTTCCTCTCTAAAAAAATCTTTAAACTATCTATGTGAAAACACTTTTCTATCAGATTTGCAGTGCTTGAAGAAAATTTTTGAAGGAACGGATTTTTAGTGTAACTTATCTTTTTAAAATGCGGATGAGTTCTATGAGGGCTGCGGCTGTGGCTCTTTCTATTATTTTTTGGCGATTACCCGGGAAAAAGTAGGTGCCGGAGAGGGTTTTGAGAGGGGTGTGAACGGCTATGCATACTGTGCCTACGGGTTTTTCAGGGGTGCCTCCACCGGGACCGGCTATGCCGGAAGTGGCTACGGAACAGTCTGAACCTAAGGATTTTATTACTCCGGAAGCCATTTGCTCCGCTACGGGAACGCTTACCGCTCCAAGGGTTTCTATGGCTTTTGCATCAACTTCCAGGACGTTTGTTTTCACGCTATTTGCGTAAGACACTACGGAGCCTAAAAATACGTCTGAAGATCCGGGAATAAGTGTGATGCTGTGAGCGATGTTGCCACCGGTGCAACTTTCCGCCGTGGCAAAAGTGTAGCCGTGCTTTCTGAGCATTTCCAGGGCAATTTCCGCTACAGGTGCGTCTTTTTCCGCAAATACGGCATCACCCAGAATGGCTTTCAGCTCAGCTGCTTTTTCATCTAAAAGGTTATTGATAAAGTTTGCATCCGCGTGCACGCCGTCAAGACGCAGTTTCTGGTAGCCGGGCACGGGGAGATATGCCAAATGGAGGTATGGCGGCAGGTTATCTTCCCAGGTATCAAGCATTTCCGCAATTCCGGATTCCGTGATGCCATATACGAGCAGGTTTCGGTGTGAAACGGTAATATCACAGCCAAAGTGCGATAAAAGTTGCGGAAAAACAGCTGTTTTTATCATGTGAGAGGTCTCTGCGGGCACGCCCGGCAGGGTTACAAGCACTTTCTCCTTGCCGCCCACAGTTTGCTCAAACCACATTATAGGTGCTGTGCCTACAACGTTTTGAATAATCTTTGCAGACGACGGCACAAATGCTTGACTGCGAGTGAGTTCGTTTATCTTAATGTGACGGCGATTGCAAACGTCTTCCACGTTTTTCAGCACTTCGTTGTCAAAGACAAGTTCACCGCCAAAAATGTCAAGGAGCACATTTTTTGTGATGTCATCCTTTGTGGGACCAAGTCCGCCGGTAGTAATCACGATGTCTGAGAGGTTTATGGCAGCGTGAACGGCAGCCTTTATTTCATTGGCATTGTCGCCAACGGTGAAAACACGGCTTATCTGCCAGTTTGCGGCACTGAAAGTGCGAGCGATGTCACCGGAATTAGTGTCCGTGACCTGACCGAGGAGAATTTCATCTCCTATCACGATAATAGAAATATCCATTGATTCTTAGAGAGTTACACGTGCAAAAGGAGCAGCGTCGTAAGGGCAGAAATCTTTGTCGAGGTACTTGTAATATCCGGCGATAGCCACCATAGCGGCGTTGTCTGTAGTAAAAGAGCGTTTAGGTATAAATGCTTTGAGGTGATGCTTTTCGCAATATTCAGCCACAGCTTGTCGTACGCCGGAATTTGCAGAAACGCCACCACCGATAGCCACCGTTTTGACACCTGTCTGCTTCACAGCCTTGTCTAACTTGTTCAGCAGGATATCTATGATTGTGGCTTGGAGGGAAGCGGCGAGGTCTGCGATATTTTCGTCCACGAAGTTAGGATTTTCCTTCACGGCATCACGCAGAGTGTAGAGAAAAGACGTTTTCAGTCCGCTGAAACTGTAGTCCAGTCCCGGGATGTGCGGCTTTGCGAATTTGAATTTTGTTTTGTCGCCCTGTGCGGCAAGTCGGTCGATATGCGGACCGCCGGGGTAGGGTAGTCCCATCACCTTAGCACATTTGTCAAAGGCTTCACCGGCAGCATCGTCGATAGTCTGACCGATGATTTGCATATCATTGTAATTTTTTACGAGTACGAGTTGTGAGTTGCCCCCGGAAATGAGCAGACACAGGAACGGGTATTCCGGCGTGACATCGTCTTCTTTTTCTTTCACAAAGTGCGATAAAACGTGACCGTGGAGGTGGTTCACGTCAACAATAGGAATACGCAACCCTACGGATAAGCCTTTTGCAAAAGACGTGCCTACGAGGAGCGAGCCGAGCAAGCCCGGCCCGCGAGTGAAAGCAATGGCGGTGAGGTCTGTTTTGCTGATGCCTGCACGTTTAAGTGCTGCGTCAACCACAGGCACGATGTTTTGCTGGTGTGCGCGTGAAGCCAATTCCGGCACCACTCCACCGTATTCTTCGTGAACGGATTGCGATGCTATGACATTGCTGAGCAGTATTCCGTCGCGAATTACGGCTGCACTTGTGTCGTCGCAAGAAGATTCAATACCAAGTATTGTGATACTCATTTCTATATATTATGAATTTTATTGTGCAAAGTTACTCATTTTTTGCAAAACAAGGGGTGATTCCGGACCCATATTAAAAATAAGGTCAAGGATGGAAAGGTGCGGAATAAAACCGAAGTCGCCCTGACGCACCTGGTAGTATGGCACAGGCTCGTAGAGAGGCACGTTTTTGCCTCGGCAGTCTGTAGCGTCTGCTATGTTTTCCGCAGAAAATGTTATTTCCGTGTCAATGCCCAGAATTTTGCAGATAGTGTCATTGATAGCGATGTTGAGGTCTGCGAGCCGGGGGTATTTTTCCGGAGTGTCGCTGCGGAGAAAATCTGCAAACTTATCTGCATAAAACTCAAAAAACGGTGTTCTGCCGTAGGCAGATTCTATGGAAACGCGGTGCACGTGCCACCATTCGCCGTGATGTGAAACGCGGATGTCACCCCAGCGGGCAGCGGTCATAGATAGCGGCTTTTCAATGGGAAAAGTGAGGTTCAGTTCGCGGTTTACGTCTGCAATGACGGTTCGGTGAGTGGATTTGAGTCTTTTGTCAAAGCGAGAAGAATAGTCTATCACGCACTTGCCGTACTTTGCAAGTGTGGCATAGTAATCCACGGAACCGTAATAAGCCGGGGAGAGCAGTACGCAGGATTCCGGAAACAGTGTCAGTGGATTTGCCATTTCTGTTTATTCTTTGAAACTGTCTTTGTCCGGGTTGGCATCAAGGAAAACGCGATTCCAGCGGATTCCGCCGTTAAAGAGAGATTTGTCCTTGTCAAAAGAGATAATCACTCTCCATGGTGAGCCTACGATATGGTCTTCCGGCACGAAGCCCCAGTAGCGAGAGTCAAGGGAATTGTCTCGGTTATCGCCCATCATAAAGTAGTAGTCCATACGGAAAGTGTATTCTTCCACCGTTTTACCGTCTATATTCAGTTTTCCGTTCACGATTTTTGCTGTGGCGTTGCCTTCATAAACGCGGATAGCACGGTCGTAAGTGCTCCAGTTTTCGCTGTTTATGGCAATTTTCATACCTTTTGCAGGAATTACGATGCCTGTTTGTCCTCCGTAGTCCGCACGAGTCCAGTTTGCGGAAATGCCTTCAGGAAACAGAAATTCCTGACGGTCCGCCGGCATTATTTTCACGAAAGCGATGTCTTTTCTTGCTTCCAGAGTTTTCACCATTTTGCTTGTGAGCGGAGAAATGTATGCAGCAGGAATTTTACCGGAAGCGGAATCCACATAAAAACCGCTTTGAGCAGCCATCTCAGGAGTAATGCCGTTGAAAGCTATTCTGTGAATATCGTCAGCGGCAATTCCCAGTTCATCAAAGAGCTCCTGTGAAATTTCACCGCTTTTGGTTTGATAGACGTAATTAAACTGCACGTTTTCCGGTTGCGGCAACGCTTTGCCGTTTACGTAAATAATGCCATTGATAATTTTCAGAGTATCACCGGGGATAGCCACGCAACGTTTCACATAGTTTTCGCGGCGATCTACAGGTCGATATTTCACTTCGCCAAATTCCGCCTTATTGTTTATCACTGCGGTTCTGCCAAACATTTTCACGAGTGTGTAATAGTCCGGATTATTCAATTTAGTCATCACAGTGTCGCCTGCAGGGAAATTGAACACCACAATGTCACCGCGTTCTATTTTGCGGAGCCCTTTGAGGCGTTTGTAGCTCACTTCCGGGCAGTCCGTGTAGCTGTCGCAGTTCAGGATTGGGAGAGTGTTGTGAACGAGTGGAAAATGAATTGGCGTCATAGGCACTCTCGGACCGTAAATCACCTTGTTTACAAAGAGATAATCGCCGGTAAGGAGTGTTTTTTCAAGTGAAGAAGACGGAATCTGATAGTTTTGACCGAGGTAGGCAAAAACGAAATATACCAGCACGAGAGCATACACTATAGCGTCAATCCAGCTCATCACGGTATATACTTTCTTGTTTTTGCTTTTCTTCCACCATGTGAAAGGGATGTAGCCCGTGATGTAAATGTCAAAAAGCAAAAACTCAAACAGTGCAACCCACCATGTGCCGAGCCATATTACCCATGCAAAAAATATTAGTGAAACAATTCCGAAACGGAGCCAACGAGTGGGCTTTGTAGCGGCACAGCGTAAAGAGAAATCTTCCCATAACGATAGTTTAGGGTTGTCCGGATCTTCCCATTTGGCATCTTCTATGTTTCTTTTGTTTTTGTTTTCTTCAGCAGGGTCTTTTACGTCGCTCATTTTGTTGCGTTTTACTTGTATGTATAATAAATAAGGGAGAGAGGAGGAGAGGAATTGATTTTTATGTTACTTTTATTTCACGAGTACACGGCGAGCAAAGTCGTCAACCACAACAATGTAAAGTCCTTTCGGGAGTTTGATGTTTGTGTTGCCGATAGCCAGTGTTTCTTCGTGGATAGTAGTGCCGGCAGTGGTGTAGATGATAGCGTGATTTCCGCTCTTGGAGTTTTCAATCACGAGTTCACCGTTGAGGCTGTAAGCGTCCCAAGTGTGGTAATCTACCACGTCTTCCACGCTTGCGTCATAGTTAGTGATGAGTACATTGTCTATCAAGAGGCGTTTGCCGGATTTCTGCACGAAGCGAACACGGACATTGCCTGTTTTCTTGATGCTGTAACTGTAAAGTTTGTATGTAGCACCGCTGATAGTTTCAGTACCCAAGTTTGTCCAGGTAGCACCGCCGTCTGTAGAATAGTCAACGTCTATTTCAGCATCTGCATCAGTACCGTAAATGCGAGCGTAGAACGACAGTTCGTCTGCACCGTTCGGCTTGTCTTCCGCCATAGTCATGGAGTCGTCTGCACTTTTTCCGAAACGTGCCGCATGGTCGCCTTCGTAGGCAGTTTCACCGTTAAATACGCCAACGTCTTTGAAGTCCCATGTAGCGGCTGAACCTTCGTAAGTGCCGGTAGCATAGCTTGTTGTGATGTTTGGCTCGAATGTTTCGCAGAAAGTTGAGGCATCGCGGCTCACTTCACCGTAAACTTCCACACATTCAGAGGTATAGTCGCCTGCGGTAGCGTAGAGTTCTTTGACGTATGTACCGTAGTCGTTGCTGAGGAGTCGCAGATAGAAGCGGTCTTCTTCCGGAGAAAATGTGATTGTAGTGCTCCAGTTTGTCTTGTCTGTAGAGAGTTCGAATGGTTCGGCGATGATGATTTTCACATCGTCTGAAATATTCTCTATTTCCACACGCATTTCAGCTACTTCTGAAGGCTGACCTACGATAGATGTGAGTTTGAGTTCCGCATCGTAGAGGAACTGTATGCTTGCAGGAGGAGCGGCTGTGGTGAGGTTAATCACATCGGAAGTGATAGAGCCGTAAGTGAGGTAGTATGAATAGTTTGTGGAAGGAGTAAGTCCTGTCACAAGGTATTTTTCGTCTGCGGCGTTCACGGATACAGGGTATCCCGGAAGCATTTCGTCGTTTACTTTCACATAAAGTTTATACTGTGCTCCGTCTTCGGAAATATTTACCCACTGTGCGATGAATGAGCTTTCCGTTACTTCCGCTGCATCTTTCACAGGAATACCGCTAACGGCTGTGGCAGTGATAGTTACGGTTGTGTTCACTTCTCCAGAACCTAATTCCAGAGTAGCGGTAGCAGTGCCGGTAGTGGTAGGGTTAAATGTGATGGTAATGGTAGCGGTTCCGGCATTGATTGGATCCGGGAGGAGTTCTACGGGGCTTACACTGAAAGCACTGTTGCCGCTCAGATACACTCTCACCTCCTCGGAAATACCTACACCTGCCACTTTGAGACTGTAAGATTTAGGTGCACCGATAGCAGTAATGCCGAGGTTTATTGTAGAACCGTCGGAAGGCTGAGTGAGGTAGCAACTTTCGCCGCCTGTAGAATACCAGGGAGTGCCTTTTTTAGTACCCCAGATGTATTCCACGAGTTCAGGGTGGTCAATAAACGGGTTGCGGTTTTTCTGGTGAGCATAAACGGCATCGTTTCTCACTGTTTCTTTGCTGCTTACTGCATCCTGTCTGTGCCATTTGAGCAAGAGGTTCAGTGCCCAAGTGGAAAAGCAAGGATAAGAGTCGCCGGAAAGCATATCGCTGTTCCAGGAAGAAATCTTATTGTTGTAGCAAGTTGCCATATAGAAATATGAACGGGCGAAGTCGCCTTTGTATTCGTCAACAGGTTCGAAAACCGTGCCGGAATAGCCGGAGAAAGTGGAAGTTCCGAGTTTTCCGAGTGCATCAACTCCGCCGTGAGAAGCAAGAGTGGTGCCGTTTGCACATTCGCCGTAAGGGAAATTGCTACGCTGTCCGTTAACTTTTCCGTCTGTAGGATAGATGTGGAAAGCGTCGCTGTACATAGGAGAAGCATCGTTAAACCAACTTTTCGGGAAAGAGTGCTCACGGTTGTAGCAATCGCCTACATAGCTGTAATTGCCGCATTGCTGTGAGCCTACGGTCCAATGCTTTGTGGAATACATATCCCAAACTTTTCCGTCTTCAGGATAGATGTCGGAAGTTTCATATACTTCCCAGAGTCCGTTGTAACTTACAGTGGTATGGTTTGTAATAGTTTGATAGAGGGCTGTGAGGAGTGCTTGTCCTGTTTTACCCTCACAACTTGAATAATATCCGCTTGGAGCTTCGGCTATAGCCAAACTGCTGAAAGTGAAAATAGCAGTGGCGGATATAAATAGTCTGCGTAAAATATTCATGGTTTAAGAATTAGTGATTATAAGAGTGATTATATAAGTGTTTATGTACTTTATTCTATTACTTCATAGAAGCCCGTAACCTCCGTGCTGCACTCGCCCAGGATGCCGTTGCTCTGCAATACTCCTGTGTAAACTTTGATATATGAGAAAGAAGACAGAGATGCCGGCTGCATATTGCTGTCAACAATATTTTTCGGGTCAAGGTATGATTTTGGTGATGCATTAGGGTATGAGTCCGCATAGCCGAGGTATGCTGCAAGTTGATATTGCTCTATTTCCGTATTGAACTTGCCATTGTTTGGAAGGCGATGACCCGGGAATATCACGGAATAGGCATCGGAAGGGTAAAAATACGGGATATACGGCTGTGTGTGGTATTCCGGAATACGTGCCACATAGCCTGTTTCACCGGTGGATTTAACTTCCCACTTGATGTATGTCTCATCTTCAAATACTTTGCCCGGCATGAAATATTCCACCATAATTTCTTCGGTTTCCATGTAGTGTTCACCGCAGATGGTGTACCATGTTTCGCCGTCTTGTGAAATCTGCACTATTCCCGGCTCGGAACTTGAAACAATGGCATTTCCGGCAACTTGAAATCTGCCTGTGATAGGGTGCTCCGTTTTCACAGTGACAAATCCGCCAAAACTGCCGAGAGTGACGAGTTTGTCGTTGTTCAGTGCTTCAGTGGCACGGCTTAAAACGGTTTCGTATGTGTCTCCTTCGTTAATTTCCGGATAAATATTGCAAAACTGTCCCGGTGCAGGGAAATATTCCACCACTTCCACCGTGATTTTCTTCAGTGTCACTTTATCTTCTGAATCATCATTGCCACTTTCGCACGATGACAGAATGCAACAAATACCTACTAATATTGCGGATAAAAAACTTTTTTTCATTTGCTCTTAAAATTATTTGTAACTGCAAAGATAGCAATATTTGTTGAGTTGGTAAAATTAAGCTCTTAAATATTGAAATTAAGAGGCAAATGGCTCTTAAATTAAGCTATTAAATATTGAAAAAAGGAGGTGTAAAGGCTATTTTGTAAGCGTCTCAATGGCTTTTTCAAGTATGGTGTCTATGCCCTGAAGTGCGAGATTTTCGTCTAAATCCACTTTTAAACCGGCGGATGGTGAAACTCCGAATTCCGTGATGTTTCCGTTGCCGTCCAGCACGGAGCAGGAGGAAAAACGTATTCCCCAGCCGATAGGGAGCTCTGAAGTGAACGGTATGCCGGAACCGCCGCCTGTCACATCGCCTGCAATTTTAACTTGCGGGAGTGATTTCATGACGGAAACAAAATTGTTTGCGGCACTGAATGTGGAGCGGTTCGTGAGCACTATCACAGGTTTGCCCCACATCACTCTGCCTTTGGGTGCAGGGTCGATATAGTAAGCGTAAGGCTCGGAAAAATCATCGCGTGCCGGGCTTTTTTTGTGAACGAGGTAGCCCATGAGTTTTCGCTCCGTGATAAAACGTGCAACGAGGATATCTACATTTGTCAAATCACCGCCGCCATTGTCGCGAACGTCTATTATAAGTCCTTGACAAGTAGCAAGATAACTAAGTGCAGCGTCAAGGTTTCCCTCTCCTATGGCACCGGAAAAAGAACTGTAGCGAATGTAGCCTACATTTTCTTTCAGAACGCCGTATTTGAGGCTTGAAGCTTGTCGCAGTCCGAAGTTGAAATAGTGTTCTTCTATAAGTCGCTCGTCATAGTTTTGCGGATAGTCGCTCCACCATTTGGTGTAGTAAGATACGTCAAATGAGGATGTTAGGTTCACGTGTCCGTCTTGGAGTTCTTCCAGCATGGCAGAGCATACGTCAAAGAGTTCACGCTGTGTCATCTTTGGAGAAATCTGCCGTGAATATCTTGCGTGAACCTCGTCCCAATCTATGTTTTTCTCACGGAAAAAGCAGTAATGTTCGTCAAGGATGGTCCATAGAGCCTCAAAGTTTCCCTTAGGGTTGTTTTCGTATTCTTCCACGCTGTGGCAAGACGTGAAAAGCACTGAGAATAAGGCTATTATATAGTAGATGCGTTTCATTTTAGTAAATAGAGGAGATTACTTTTGCGGAGTCTGAAATTTTCTTGCGTGGAGAGAGTGTCACCCATTCGTTTGCTATACCTATCAGGAAATTGTGCGTGGTCATGTTGCAGACAATGTGGTGAACTTCTGTGGAAAGCACTGTGCCGTGGTAGCCCAGGCGGAGTGTCGTACCACCGAAACGCAGGTCGGCGGTGAGGAGGTTTTCCATATAAAAATATGAGAAGGGCTGAGCAAAATTCACAGTTCCGCTCGTGTCGCCTTTATAAATTTCGTAGTAAAGTTGGTCGTATTCCGGTGAGAAGAAAATTCCGCAGAGGGGTAGGGTGGGCTGATAGCGGAGAGTGACGGGTAAAGACTTGATTTTTAGAGAGTAAACAGCCATAGCAGTGGCGTTTACGGTCCACGATGCTTTTGCGGAAACAGGGTTGTTGCCGTTTCGTGTGGAATAAAGTGCACCGAGGTTCAGCGAAGTGCTACCGCCGGCGTAGATGTGCAGCCCTTCCAGCCAAACGTTTCGGAATTTACGCATCATTCCCCAGGTAGAGGCAAGTCCGAACCCCCAGATATTCACGTTTTTTGCAGGGTTTTCCGTGTAGTCCATACCGGCGGTAAGTCGGAGTTGCATCACCCATTTTTCCGGGCAGAACTTCATAGCCTGACTTCTTTCGTAGCCTACGGCGGCGGAAAGTCCGTTGTACTTAATTGGCGAGAGGTAAGTGTCCGTGATGTGTGAAGAACCCACCTCCAAGGTATATGCGGAAGCAACCGGGCGAACAATCTCCACTTTTGCGGTATCCGTCTGAGCTGCCGCCGCCATTGCCACCAGTGCTGCAAATATGCTGATAAAAATTTTCATTCGAAAATATTTAAATTGTGAAGTGCTGATTTCCAACACTTCGTGTTA
>JBJECR010000068.1:0-13123 GCA_051871275.1 Muribaculaceae bacterium
ATCAATCAAAAATCTGCGACCTCATTTTTTTAACTTTCTTTATGAAACAGGCTCTAATATCTCGCAGATTATATGTAATTTTGCGATTGACACGAACATCTTAGAGCCATTATGACTGAAAATCCAATTCAAAACACCAAATTATATACCGACGTCTGCACTATCATAGACCAAGGACGAGAACGTGCATATTCCGCTGTAAGTCAACAGATGATAGAAACGTATTGGAACATAGGACGTCGCATCGTAGAAGAAGAACAGCAAGGTAAAGAACGTGCTGAATATGGAGAACGTATCATAGAAAAACTTTCCGAACAACTCACATTCCGATACGGCAAAGGATTCAGCAAGAGGTATCTGGCTTACTTCAGACAATTTTACCTTACAATCAGCGATATACGAATTTTGCAAACGCGTTTGCAAAATCTTACATGGTCACATATTCACAGAGTTCTTAACTTAGAGGACCCGGTAGCAATCCGTTGGTACCTTGAAAGTGCTTCCACTGAAATGTGGAGTGTACGCACTCTGGACAGAAATATTGCAACACAATATTATGAGCGACATTTTGTACAGCCGTCACTTCCAATGTCCGAAAAAGAACCAAATAAATTTGAACTACTCAAAAGCCCCGTTGTGGCAGAATTTCTCGGGTTCAAGGAAGATGCCTCTTTTTCTGAAGAAGAACTGGAATCTGCTATCATAAATCATTTGCAAGACTTTCTGATGGAAATGGGACGCGGATTTGCATTTATGGGTCGCCAACAATTGGTGCGTACAGACACACAAGATTATTTCATAGACCTTGTTTTCTACAATGTAGTGCTAAAGTGCTACGTTCTGATTGACCTTAAAATCGGCACTATCTCACATCAAGATATAGGGCAGATGGATATGTATGTCCGGATGTATGATGAGATGAAACGCACAGATGGCGACAATCCTACTATCGGCATCGTGCTTTGCTCTGAAACCGGCAAGGACATTGCCAGATATTCCATACTCAATGGAAATGAACAACTTTTTGCAGCTAAATACAAAACATTCCTCCCCACAGAAGAGCAGCTTCGAACTGAAATTGAACGCCAAAAGCAACTCTTTTTGCTTCAGCATAAATAATTTACTTTATCACTGCAAGACCTCCCTGCGAAGTTTCTTTATAGAGAGAAGGTATATCATGACCCGTTTGCTTCATCACTTCCACTATACGGTCAAAAGAAACGGAGTGGCGGCCATCGGAAAAAGCGGCATAGAGGTTGGCATCAAGAGCACGAGCGGCAGCGTAGGCATTACGTTCTATACATGGGATTTGCACAAGACCGCACACAGGATCACAGGTGAGACCAAGGTGGTGCTCAAGACCCATTTCCGCAGAATACTCTATCTGAGCAGGTGAACCTCCAAAAAGCTGACTTGCCGCTGCTGCAGCCATAGCACACGCTACCCCTACTTCACCCTGGCAACCCACTTCCGCTCCTGAAACAGAAGCATTTGTCTTGACAACATTACCGAAGATTCCTGCTGTGGCAAGAGCACGGAGTATTCGCTTCTCCGTGAAATTTTTAGACGTGTGGAGATGATACAACACCGCCGGCACAATACCGCTGGAACCGCATGTAGGTGCCGTGACTATTTTTCCGCCGGAAGCATTCTCTTCGCTCACCGCAAGGGCATACGCATAGACAAGTCCGCGAGATTTGAGGTTACTGTTGTAGCCCGCCGCATGAACATAATATGTCACCGCTTTACGTCTCACGCCAAGTCCTCCCGGCAACACGCCTTCCGCCTCAATACCTCTCTCCACGGCGGCTTTCATCGTCTCCCACACTTCGTGGAGATAATCCCAAACGGCAGAACCTTCGCACATATCCACGTATTCCCAGTAGGAGCGACCCGTTTTCTCGCACCATTCCAGGATTTCACGGATAGTGTTCATAGAATAGACGTGGTTTGCCTCGTTCAGACGTTCACCCTCGTGGCAGATGTCACCGCCGCCAATGGAAAACACCGTTTCGGAGTCCGTTTCGTTGCCACCGTGGTCGTAGGACTTAAACGTCATGCCGTTCGGGTGGAAAGGCAGGAAAATCTCCGGTTTCCACACAATTTCCGTAGGTGCTATAGGGCTGAGGATGTCAAGAATCGCCTTATCCGTGAGGTGACCTTTACCCGTGGCGGCAAGTGAGCCGTAAAGAGTGACTTCAAAACGTGCGGCATCGCCGTGGCGATGAGCAAAATTTTCCGCTGCTTTTCGCGGACCCATAGTGTGACTGCTGGAAGGTCCGTAACCTATTTTGTAAAGACGAATTATTGACTCCATAATATGTTTTTATCTGATTTTTTTAACGGTTTTATAAAAAAAGTATGCAAAGCCTATCCCTGCCGGAAAAAGCGAAAAACTGAAACTCAAAATAAGCCCGTAAATGCCCAGACCTGCCGTGAAAGCCAAGATGTATGATGCCGGAATACCTATCACCACATAACTCACGAACGCTATCCGGAGCATCGGCATTACGTTTCCCGTGCCGCGGAGTGCTCCCGCAAAAGTGATTTGTGTGGCATCGCCCAGCTGATACAGCAGAAGTGGCACTATCAGCGTTATCGTGGTGGCTATCACTACTTTATCTGTAGTGAAAACGGAAATAAGTTGCGGTCCCAGAGCATAGAAAATTATGGAAGAAATGGCTGCCAGGACCAGGATTATGTGATAACCTGCGGCAGCAACGCTTTTCATCTGCCGGCTGTCGTCAAGTCCGCGTGCATTACCCACAAGAGCGGCGATGGCGGCACCGAAACTATAGTAAATGCAGAAACCGAGCGTTCCCACTATCACTATTATCTGGAAAGATGCCATTGCCACCGTGCCTATCCACCCTGCCATCACTCCCACCACGGAGAATGAGCCGGACTCCATAGACATCTGCATGGAAATGGGATATGAGGTGCGGAACACTTCAAGACGCTGACTCTTAGTACATTTGCTCTCAAAAAAGCCTTTTGCGTACTCCGCATTTGCTTTGCCAAAGAAGAATATCGGCAGAAGAATAGCCGGGCAAACCACGCGTGCTATAAGTGTGCTGATTCCCGCACCTATAAGTCCGAGTTCCGGTGCACCGAGTTTGCCATAGATAAGGGCGTAATTGCCCACTATATTCAGCACATTGGAGAAAAGCATTATCCACATCGGACCTTTGCTGTTCCCAACGGCGTATGACCACTGAGAAAACAGGTTAAACAACGTATTCGGCAGCAGAGTGACCAGGATTATCAGGAAATACGGGCGGATTAGCGGCATCAGTTCCGCAGGCTGCCCAAGGTGTTCCACATTGAAATATACCACTCCCAGAATTACGTATATCGCAAGCATAAACAGCATATTCACCTGCACCGCCGCCTTCATCACGGAGCCTGTTTCAAACTTTTTGCCCTGCGAAAAAAGTGCCGCCACAATGGGAGTTAGCCCGTATGTGAAGCCTATACAAGCCAGATTTGCAAGGTTAAAAACACTGTTTACGAACGACGATGCAGCAAAAGCCTCCGTGGAGTATCGCCCCACCATAATATTGTCTGCAAACGCCACAATAATAAGCCCCAACTGACCTATCAGAATGGGGAAACCGAGTTTGAGAAGTGCTATGTAATTATTCCTCTTCATATTTCACTGCAAAGGTACGAATAAAAAAGCGGCTTTGCAATTTACCGTAAGATTGCAAGACTTGAAAATATGATTTGTACCACAAAATTCAGCATTTAGAACCTGACCGCACCGCAAAAAAATCAGTCTTTATCCTTTGAAGTGCCGTTTGCAGTGACGCGGATAAGTTCAAGCCTTGTGGCATTTCTCTTTACGATAGTGAAGAGCAGATTTCCGATAGCGATTTCGTCGCCTTGCTCCGGAATAGAACCTGTTGTGATGAAGATGTAGCCTGCAAGTGTCTGATATTCATCGCTTTCCGGAATATCAAGTCCGAAAGACTCATTTATATGCTCGATTTCCGAGCGACCGGAAAACTCATACACGCCCGGTGACACCTCTTTCTGGATAAGTTTGGAGTGGTCGTGTTCGTCTTGAATATCACCGAAAATTTCTTCCACAAGGTCCTCCAGCGTTACCATACCCGCAGTGCCGCCAAACTCATCTATAATAATTGCGATAGAACGCTTTTCCGTAAGCAGTCGCCTCATCATTTTGTTTGCCAGCAGTGCCTCCGGAGCATAGATGATAGGCTTGATATTGTCCTGCCACTTGCGTTCCGGGTGGAAAAGTTCGGAAACGTGGATATAACCCAGAATATTATCTATATCTTCCTTATACACAATGATTTTTGAGCGACCGGAAGACGTGAAAAGTGCGGAAAGTTGTTCCGTGGTGATGTCATCAATATCCACGGCTATGATTTCGTTTCGAGGAATCATACAGTCGCGGAGGTGAATAGACGAGAAATCCAGTGCATTATGGAAAATTTTCACTTCATTTTCCAGTTCCTGCTCCTGCTGTGGATTTTGCTCGATGGTACGCTCGATAAACTCGTTCAAATCGCCTATGGAGAGATAGCCGAGCGACGTCTGATTGTCCTTTATTCCCGCAATTTTCATGAGCAAGCGTGAAATACCCGTTGTGAGAAGTGAAATCGGGTATAAAACAAGGTATATCAGGAAGATAGGCAGAGCAAAAAAACGGAGCGAAGAGTTGGGATTGATGCGGAAAACCGTTTTGGGTATAAATTCACCCATAAGGAGGATTACACCCGTGGTGATAAGCGTGGAAACTATCAGGTTCAGAGCATCGGAAACAATGTATTTTTCCAATACAGGCTCCAAAATCACGGCAGCGGCAAGACCATACACCACAAGGGTGATGTTGTTCCCAACAAGGATTGTGGAAATAAAGAAAGAGGAATTTTTGTAAAACCTGTTCAGGATAGACCCTATCATACCGCCCTGCTTGATGTCCAGTTCCACACGAACCCTATCCGACGTGATAAACGCTATTTCCATTCCGGAGAAAATGCCGGAAAGGAAAAGCATGATTAAGAGTAATATTACTGCTGAAATAGTATCCATAGTCTTCCTCTAATTTTTTTGCATGATATCCGGTTTCACTTCTTCTTTCTGCGGCTCTGCTTTCACGGAGTCGCCGCCGCTCTGCTGCCCGGAGGCATTTCTGTCCGGAACAGGGAAAATACCGGACGTTTGGTTCACAACGTAGCTTGTCATCTGCTCGTTTGACGTAAAACCGTAGCCTTCTATTATCCTGTTTGTTCGTTCTATATGTATAAATGAGTCGGAATACACCGTTCTGCCGTCTTGGTCCCAGAAAATCTGCTGTGTGAGGAACTTATCACCCTGAGTGTTCAGCATTCTCACGTTGCCGTCAAGACGCCAAATGCGTTTGGAACTGAAATACGTTGCGGAATCACAGTCGATATACGCATCTATATTCATATTGTCGTCGTATTTCTCCAGGTGCATACCTTCCGGAAATTTCCAGCAGGCATCTATGCGGTTTTCATACATCAGCCATACAGGTGCCGTGATTTGATAGCGAGTGTAGCCGGAATCCGAAATCAGGGTCACAACGTCGCGTGTCATCATCGTGGGAACGGCATCGGGATCCGTGATTGCAGTTTCCGTCTCCATTTTCTTGTCCGAGCAAGACGTCACCGCTACCGCTGCGGCTGTCAAGATAGCCAAAACGGCGGCAGGCAATGCACGGAGACCGGAATATTTGGAATTGTTTCCCAAATTAAATTATTTAATTTTGTTTCTCCAGAACCAGAGTTCGTTGAAGTTTATGCCAAGTGTGATGTAAAGGCAATCTTCTTTCACGAGCGGATTAGGATAAGCCTGGCGGTGTGAATACTGCAGACCCAGGTTTATGTATGTCTTGGAAGCCGGTGCGGGCAAGCCGAAACCGAGCGACACACCGTATTCTTTCACATTGTTATCACCGAATTTCAGATAGTCGCGAGTATAATAAGCACCTGCACGGTATTGCACCCTGTTCAGCCATGAGCCACGGCTGTTTTGAACATATTGCATACCTGCAGCCACTTTCCAGCGGTCGTCAAACTTAGTGTTTTCAAAACCCTCTATGGCATTGTACTTAGCCTTGGACCACTGCTGATACGTAAAGTCCGCTTCCACCATAAGTCTGCGATTCACCTGCATATTCACGCCCAAGCCCCATGAGTCCGGACGGGAATAGTTGCCTTTGAGTTTCATTTCGCCTATAGTATCCGGCACGTTGTCATTACCGGTGTCATACTTCACGCCATACGTATTTCCGCGGAAATCTTTGCCCGGAGAATAAGTGAGACCGAACGTTACGTTTCTTGTTTTGGAAAGCACGATATTGTACTGTGCACCAAAGAGCAAATGATAGTCTCTCACCTCCATTACGCGTTCAAAAAGCGTTGTGGAACCGGAATTGGTGTAAACATAGTTGTCGTTTCTCGTATTTCCGAAAAGATAAGAGATGTTCGCTCCCACGGAAAGTCCCTTGTAAGGCTTCACGCCCACACCCACATAGAGCTGATTGATGCCACCGGAGCCCTGATAAGAGTTTGAACCGTTATCAATCTCATTTCCAAAGGCATAGCCCGTAGTGGAATATGGCAAAAGACCTGCGGAAGCACCAATTTTCTTAGTAATAGGCACTTGCAGCGTGATGTAGTCCAAACCGCCGCCGAAATCTTTATCTTTTACTCCGTTATCTTCCGCCCAATGGTTTGTCATGGTGATACCCATGTCAAAAAGAAAGGTCAGAGAGTCGATGGAAGCGTAAGATGCAGGGTTCATAACGTTTATCTGTCTGCCGGACTGCATAGCGTAGCCCACGCCACCCATAGCACGCTGTGTGGAAGTGGCATTATCTATGAGCGTACCATAGCCGAAGCGAGAGTAAGGCGACATTGTGTCTTGTGCTGTTATCCCGAATGTGATGCCCAAGATAAGGGCAAGAGAAAGAAAAATTTTATTTAGTTTCATTGTAAGATAATATTCTATTTAGTCCTATTGATACGAGGCAAGGCTTTGCCACGCATTTTATTGGTAAAAGTTTCGCCATATCGGAGCCCCAACCGCCTGTGAGAATGAGAGATGTGCCTTCCGGAAGTTGCGACATATAGTAGAGAATCTCTCCTATCACGCCATTCACGGCACCGGCTCTCATAGCCTCCTCCGTAGTCTTTCCCCAGAGTGGAGTTTCGCCCTTGCTCTCTATCAGCGGCAAACGTTGAGTGAAAGCATTCAGAGCACGCAGACGCATACCTATGCCCGGAGCAATATTTCCGCCTATAAATCTGCCGTCTGCCGTCACCACATCATACGTCACCGCAGTGCCTATATCCACCACGAGCGACGTTTTGCCGGGATTTATCACCGTAGCCCCCACAGCGGCGGCAACACGGTCGGCACCAAGCGTTTGCGGTGTTTTATAGTCGATAGTCAGCGGCACGGACATTTCGTTTGTCAGCACAGCCACATTGTCGCTACCTAAAAGTTCCTTCAGAGTGTCTGTGATGAAGTCATTATTTTCCGTAACACTGCAAAGGATAGCACAGTCCGGAGCAAATTTTTCCACTATGCCGCGAAAATCTTCACACGAAGGAGCGGAGAAAGTATGTTGCCACACAGCCTTCTTACCTTCCCAGAGCATCGCCTTAGTAGCGGTGTTACCACGGTCTATCGTCAAATTTTTTCGCATTTCGGTGGCAAAATTACGAAATACTCTTTAATTTATTGATACATCGGCAAAAGTTTTTGTCACTTTTGATATTTTTTACGTTTTTTTGACGAGAAAAAAGTATTTTTGAGGTTATCGAGCATCACAAA
This sequence comes from Muribaculaceae bacterium, assembly GCA_051871275.1. Lineage (GTDB taxonomy): Bacteria > Bacteroidota > Bacteroidia > Bacteroidales > Muribaculaceae > CAJUPY01. The sequence continues at coordinate 7,834 of JBJECR010000068.1, forward strand.
CCGGGATAACGTCAAGATGCAAGCTCAGTGGAGCTTGCGGCAATCGGGTAACCCCACCTTGCCGCGACAGCGGCTAGGTGGGGAGAGTGAAATAAATAGTTCAAAATGAGCTAAATCGCATAGATTTTGCTCATTTTGCAGAAACGCTAAGTCGTATAGACTTTGCATCGCATATAAACAAAAAAAACTTTGTGAATTTTCACAAAGTTCGCATTTTCCACCTACAATCATTATAACAGATAATTTCAATCTGTGTGGGCGTTGACGGATTCGAACCGCCGACCCTCTGCTTGTAAGGCAGATGCTCTGAACCAGCTGAGCTAAACGCCCGAAAGTGTATTTTCTCTTGCAATTGGCTTAAAGTCTGCTTTTTGTGGGCGTTGACGGATTCGAACCGCCGACCCTCTGCTTGTAAGGCAGATGCTCTGAACCAGCTGAGCTAAACGCCCTTTTGCCAATTGCGTTGCAAAGGTACTGCTTTTTTCTGAATCTCCAAAATTTTCTGCAATTTTTTTTGAAAATTATTTAAAATTCGCCTCAAATCACACCTTTTTATTTCCACAAATTAAAGCGGAAACCCACAGAAGCGGTAAAACTGAGCATCATATTGGTGAAGGTGTGGTCTTTTTCCTTGATGAAGCCCATATCCCACTCTCCGTGCAAGCCTACGAACCAGGCTCCGTGATTATATGCCGCACCTACGTTTACCCTATTGCTGAAAGAAAGTGCCACTTTGGAAAGTTCCACCTCACCGATAGCACCCTTGCGAATACCCACAATGGGCGATTCAAGCACACCGAGAGTCCAATTATGCGGAAAAACAAAGTTATAGCCGTAGCCGAGCTTGAAAGCATAGTTTCGGTTCAGCCTGTTGTATGAATAGTTTTCCCAACTTGCCGGTATGAGTGCTTTTATGTAGTCCGGCTCATTGCTGAAATTAAAGTCAAATTCGTCCTGGCGGTAAGAAAGTCCGGCAAAAAACGAGCCTGCACTTTGTTTTTGAATTTTGCTGTAAGAAAAAGCCGCTGCCTGGGAATATTTGTTGTGATTAAAAAAGTAATACGTTTCAAGTCCCCAAGAACTGCAGTTTATACCGTCAAAATCGTATGGTCCAAACAGTTTTTTGTTGTCTTTGTCGTACCACCGGATGCGTGTACCTATATCATTGCTGATAAAATAGAAATTTGCTGCTATAAGTGAACAGGTAAAACCGAAGTCAAAGCGTTTTCGGGCTTTTTCGCTGCCACCGAAAAACTTGGACACGTTCACATCGTAGCCGGCACTGAGTGCGAGGTATGACAAGTGCAAACCCATTGACGTACAGGGGTCTGATATCATTCGCATTTGGTTGTTATCTTCAAACTGGAAGCCATAGTAGTCTATCCACGACTCATTTCGCTCTATTACCTTAAACTTATAGCCTGACCCTACAACATACGTGGAATCATACGAGTTAAACGTTTTGTCACCCCAGCGATAGACGTCTATGCAAAATTTCGGAAATCGTCCCCAAGATGCTATAGTGTCAAGGTCTATGCCAACGGCGGATGCCTGCTGCGACATAGACAAAAACATTACTAAAAGGAAGAATATTTTCTTGAGGATATTCATCGGCACAATTTCGGATTGCAAAGTTACTCACTTTTTGGCAAATGAGTAACACCCATAGTATGCAAATTGTCGCAAAAATTGGAAATATTTGCGTATCTACCAAGAAAACAGCACCTTATCTTACTGTCCTCTTGTTACAGCAAGTTTGCGAGCCAACGAATTGGAAACCACTCCGTCTTCGCTCTTTATGCTTGCACGGTAAATGTAAATGCCGCGTGGCACTCTGCGTCCTGCCATATCACAGAGATTCCATGTGATTGGGAATGTGGTGAACAAGTCGCAACGACCGGACTGAACGGATGTCCACATCATTCGTCCCCAAATGTCAAACACCTCTATGGTCACTTCCACCATTGCATCAGGTCTGTTGTGTGTGATGTAGAAATTTGTTTCCGATGATGCCGGGTTGCTGTCTGTATATACCTCAAATGCTTTCACGGGCAGACCACCTTCCACAAAGAAGTTTATTGTCTGCTCCGCCGGGTTGCCGGATGTGTCCCACACACGGAGGCGAAGTGAGTGTGCTCCGTCTGTAAGGTCACTCAGCGGATAGGCTATAGTGCCTGAAGGAGAACCGTCGGAAGCGGGTGTATAATACTGTGAAACGTCCGTATAACTTTTTGCAGCACCGTCCAGCCACATATTCATTTGGTGACCGATACCTGCCATTGAAAGGTTAATTGCCACGTTATCGGATACTTGTGCAATTGCCACCGGCGATTCGTTCACTTTGTCGCCGTCTTTAAAAGATGAGTGATTGAGGTAAAAATAGTCTATTTTCGGAGCCTCGTTGTCTTCCGGCGCGGAATCATCATAGCCGTAAACGTAGAAATCGCGGTTCACGCCCACGCCTCTGCGGCTGTCTGTTTTGGAGTACGCAAGCATATTTATTGAGGCGTTGCGGTAATTGTCCGCAATTTCCGAAGGCATAGGCACTTTTATGCTGAAAAGTCCGCCCTTGATTGAATCCGTACCTGCAAAAAGTCTTGAGCCGTGCTGGTCAAAAGCCACCTCTGCACCTTCCGTGCCGTTTCCTTTGGAGACGGTGCTTATGTCCGCATCGTAAAGCGTAGATGTAATCACACCGTCAAAGTCAGACATCAGAGTGCCGTCGTTGTTCAGGAGCATACCGTTTATTGTGGCACGTTGGGAAGCCATAAGTGTAGGCGGTTCCGCATCATCAAATCCTACTCCGTTGATATCCGTAATCTTGATTTTCGGCGACGGGGTCACCAGCCTCATAGCAGGGTCACCCAGAAAAACGTAGCGGAGTTTATTTGTGTTTGAAATAGGACGACCGTCAATATTATAGTTGTTTTTTGCAAGGCGGATAGCATCACCTATAGTGTATCTTTTGCCGTTTGCATCTTTTGCAAAGATGTAACTACCTATACACTGTGACAGATAGCCGTTTTCCGAGATATATACGGGACGAGTTGCGCTAAGTGCGGCAACCACACCACCATTTGTGTTTTTAAAGAGTATTTCCGCAGCGGAAATGTCTTTGCTGTCCCATCGCATGAAGTTACACGTGTATGCAAACACCACCGGCAGTCGCTTGAGGTAAAGCGAGGATATGTCCGTGTATGTCATAAGTCCGTCTGCCGTCCAGGAGGTCGGGTTTGCGTGTCCCACAAAGCACCACCATGCCATTCCTTCCTCCAGCAGTCGGAACATATCACTTCTTGCTCCGGGGTATGTGCCACCGCTTTTCTCGTAAGCGTCAATATATACCTTATTGAAGAACATATCTTCGCCACCGTTTGAATTCAGCATGGTATTATACATTTTTTCCGTCTGAATCATGTGCGTACCGCTATCTTCATCGTCTGCAATAAGCAGCACTTGGTTTTGCCAGTTACCTTCATCCGGCTCTTTGACGTACTTGATAATTTTATCTACCACATTTTTAGCCTCGTACGAAGATGTGACTGCAATACGCCCTATGGAAACCATCAGTTTGTCTGAGCCGAAACTCATTCCGGAACCGTCCTCAAGGAAGCCGTAAATATCGTCCATACTGAAAGACACATTGTCGTTCAGTCCGTCTTCAGATTCCCATACAGGTATTGTTGGATAGCCCAGGGCTTTGATAGCGTCTGTCACATGGCGGTTATCTTGTACGGAACGACCGAAAAGAATAAGGTACCTCAGTTTGTTTCCGCTTGCCTCGCCGCGGTCGTAAAACATTTTTAGGCATCGGCGAAGGGAGTTCACGTCCGCAGTACCGGAAGAAAACTCGTTAAACACGTCATCTTGGTTTAGCACAAGCACGCTGAGCGGGTCTTCCGCATCCGTTCTGTGAAATTCCGCAAGTCGCTCTGCCTGAGCTGCATAGTCCGGCACTGTGAAAATCACCATATTCGGTGTTTCCATTCCGTGGATATTCTGGTTTGCCACCGTCCCAACGTATTCCGGAGAGGGCAATGCGGCACCCTTGTTCCAAGCAATGTATGTTCTCTCGGTGCCAAAAGAAGAAGTCCAACTAATAGCCTGATTTTGTGCTTTGACATTTATTTGGCTGATATTGTTCGGCTCCGTAACGTCCCAGAGAACAGTATTTTCCGTTGCTCCGGAAAGCGTATAAGAATGTGAATTCTGTCCGGTTGTAAAATATAGATTGTTATTTCGCAGTATCAAGTTACGAGTGTAGTTGATTGCGATATAGTTCAAGTTCGCATTTATAGGCATGGATGCATAGTTCAGAGTCAGTCTCAGTTGGAGTTTTTCTCCGGAGATTTCAAACTCTTTACGAATCATTTTCTCCGTGCCATACGTGTAAGTATTATTTGCGGAAGCGGAGATAACGTCGGCATCCGTGCTTTCAAGGGTAGTGCCGTTTACGGCAAAAAGAAGAGTTGACGGCGAGCCGAAAGTTCTTGTAACCAAGTCTGTTTCAAGCCATATTGTCGTACCTTCCACTTTATCTGTGAGGTTAAAATCAAAAGTATGACTTTTGCTTGCCTTGAAGTCCTCACCCAGAAGCAAATGTCCTGTTTCAGAGGGAGTGTAAAGGTCTTTTTCGTGAAACACTTTTTCGCGGAAAGTGGTGACTGCACTACCGCTGTTTTGCGTTCCGGAAAGTTCTATTTCACGCAGCGGAGTATCATTTTCCGTGATATAATAGTAGCCGGCGGTGGAAAAAGGATTGTTTGCCGGGCGGAAATCATTGCCGTTGTAAGTATTCCATTGTGTAACGCCCACACCGAAGAAATACACGCCTTCAGTAGCATTTACCGTCTGCACGAGTGGAAGGTCGTCCGTATAATTTTGTGCGGTAAGTGCATCAGCGATTCTTCTGCCGCCGTAGCCATATACTCTGACGCGTGACATATCCGTGAATCCCCATTTCTTAAGGTCTTCTGCCTTAAGGAGATAAATACCGTCTTGCTGCACACTCACTTTCACCCATTTTCCTTCTGCAAGCACGGATTTTTCCGCATATACGGATAGGTCGAAAGCCTGCATCTGCATGCCGCACAGTGCAAGCAGCATCTGCACCAATATTTTGCGTCTTATTCCTGAAAATATATCTTTATAAATACTCATTGTTTCAATACATTATCTTATAAAACGCAAAATTACGAATTTTATTGTAATCTATAGCTATTTTAGCTATTTTAGCTAATTTGTAGAGTCAAGTGGCAAGTGCAAAATTAGTAAATTCTTTTGAAGAACT
>JBJECR010000069.1:0-13086 GCA_051871275.1 Muribaculaceae bacterium
ACGAAAACTCTTACACTTCTCAGATGGTTCGTACTATCAAGTACTTCTCTGAAATTTAATAATCGTTTCATAAAATAATTGGAAAAAGTGTTGCAAGATTTTCTTGCAGCACTTTTTTTATTCCTCATAGTGCTCCGAGCTCTCCCTGTTCTCCGAGTGCCGAAAAAATCAGGAAAATTCCCAATGTTATAAAAGTGCCAATATTGGCAGAAAAATATCATTACTCTTGCATAAATAAATATTACTTATTATCTTTGCGTTATAAAAATGCCAATATTGGCAAAAATACAACACGCATGGAAATTAAAAGAGACAGATATCTTCAACAACTGATAGATAGCCGTCAAAACGGTTTTATCAAAGTGGTAACAGGAATCCGCAGATGCGGTAAATCATACCTCCTGAATGTTTTGTTTTATCATTATTTGTTGAACAATGGCATTGCAGACGACCACATTATTCGCATTGACCTTGAAGACCGCATAAACAAAGAATTAAGAGACCCTGACGCAATGCTTCACTATGTGTATGATAGAATCAAAGATAATGATTTATACTACATAATTATTGATGAAGTACAATTGATGGATGAATTTGTAGATGTTCTGAACAGTTTCCGTCATATCGCAAATGCCGATACATACGTTACAGGAAGTAACTCTCATTTTCTATCATCTGATATACCTACTGAGTTTCGTGGCAGAGGCGAGACAATACACGTGAATCCTCTTTCCTTTTCAGAGTTTTATTCTGCAATAGGTGGAGATAAACAAGATGCATGGCGCGAATATTACACATACGGAGGTTTACCTCTCATTCTTTCATTCAGCACAGAACAAAAGAAGATAAACTATTTGAAAGATTTGTTTGAGACTGTTTATCTGGCAGACATTATAGAGAGACATAAAATCAAAAATGAAAATGAAATGCAGGAATTGATGCTTATTCTAGCCTCATCTATCGGGTCTCCATGTAACCCCACAAAATTATCAAACACTTTTAAGAGTGTTAAAAATGCGAACATTAGCAGTCAAACAATTTCCAGATATCTTGATTACTTGTCTGAATCATTCCTTTTGAAAAAGGCTATACGATATGATATAAAAGGAAAGAAATACATAAATACGCTTTCCAAATATTACTTTTCAGACATCGGCTTGAGAAATGCACTCCTCAATATGCGCCAACAGGAAGAAACTCACATTATGGAGAATATTATCTACAATGAACTGATTATCCGAGGGTATAGTGTTGATGTTGGAATGGTGGAAATAAAGAAACCTGATAAAGAAGGCAAATGGATGCGAATTCAGCTTGAAGTGGACTTCATAGCCACTATTGGCAGTAAGAAATACTATATACAGTCTGCCTTATCAATACCTGATAGAGAGAAGGAAATACAGGAATCACGGTCATTGACAAATATCAATGACTCGTTTAAAAAAATCATTATTGTCAAAGAGCATATTATGCCCAGACGAAATGAGGAAGGAATTCTCACCATAGGACTTTTTGATTTCTTGCTTAAGGAGGATAGCTTGGATTTATGAAAATTACTGCTTCCAGACACGAAAAAAGGGGGCTCGCTGTTCGACGAGCCCCCTTTTCAACTATGACATAGGAGAGAAATTCTTATCTTTTAGTCTTCATTGCTAAAAGCGGGAGAAACGTCTTCCTTGCTTGTAACCACAAGGCGTTCGTATTCGCGGAGACCTGTACCTGCAGGGATAAGGTGACCGCAGATAACGTTTTCTTTCATTCCTTCAAGGTTATCAACCTTACCGCAGATAGCAGCTTCGTTGAGCACCTTCGTTGTTTCCTGGAATGAAGCGGCAGACATGAATGAAGAAGTCTGGAGAGCCGCACGCGTGATACCTTGGAGAATCTGTTCTGATGTAGCGAGAACTGCATCACGAACAACGATAGTCTTAAGGTCGCGACGTTTGAGAGCGGAGTTTTCATCACGGAGCTTGCGAGCAGTGATAATCTGACCGGCTTTGACATTTTCAGAGTCTCCCGGGTCAACAACTACTTTCTTACCCCAGATTCTATCGTTTTCGTCCATAAAGTCGCGTTTATCAACAACCTGCTGTTCAAGGAAACAAGTGTCACCCGGGTCAAGGATGTTAACTTTACGCATCATCTGGCGAACGATAACTTCAAAGTGCTTGTCGTTAATCTTCACACCTTGCATACGGTAAACGTCTTGAACTTCGTTCACAATGTATTCCTGAACTGCTGTCGGACCCATAATGTTAAGGATATCCGCAGGAGTGATAGCACCATCAGAGAGCGGAGTGCCGGCACGTACGTAGTCGCTTTCCTGAACGAGGATTTGCTTGGAGAGTGGAATGAGGTATTTCTTTTCCTCACCAAGTTTTGAAACTACGGAGATTTCACGGTTACCGCGTTTAACTTTACCGAATTTCACTTCACCGTCTATTTCTGAAACGATAGCAGGGTTAGACGGGTTACGAGCTTCAAAGAGTTCCGTTACACGCGGGAGACCACCGGTGATGTCACCTGCACCTCCTGCAGCACGCGGAATCTTAACAATGCTTTCACCAACCTTAACTTCCGCACCTTCTTCAAGGAGCACGTGAGCACCCACAGGGAGAGCGTAAGTCTTAAGGATATTTCCGTCTGCGTCAACGATGTTTGCTTCCGGAACCTTAGTACGGTCGCGTGATTCTATGATAATCTTATCTTGGAGACCGGACTGTTCGTCGTACTCTACACTATAAGTTACGTTTTCAATAAAGTTTTCAAACTTGATAGTACCCTTCACTTCGTTGATAATCACAGCGTTGAATGGGTCCCATTCGCATATTACGTCGTCCTTGGAAACTTTGTCGCCGTCGCTGAAGAAGAGTTTGGAACCGTAAGGAATGTTTGCATTTGTGAGCATCATCTTAGTGTTCGGGTCGATAATGCGGAGTTCTGCAAGACGACCTACAACAACTTCAACGTTTCTGCCTTTGGCATCCACTTCGTCTGTCTTGACAGTACGGAGTTCTTCAATTTCAAGGATACCTTCGTAGCGAGACTTGACGCTGTTGATAGCAGCGAGGTTTGAAGCCACACCACCGACGTGGAATGTACGGAGTGTAAGCTGAGTACCCGGCTCACCGATAGACTGTGCAGCGATTACGCCGACAGCTTCACCCATTTGCACGAGGCGGTTCGTTGCAAGGTTACGTCCGTAACATTTTGCACATACGCCTTTCTTGGATTCGCAAGTGAGCACTGAGCGGATTTCAACTTGCTCGATTGGAGAAGCGTCGATGCGTTCTGCAGCAGCGTCGTTTATTTCTTCACCGGCAGCAACGATAATTTCGCCTGTGCTCGGATCTACGATATCATGAACGGAAACGCGACCGAGAATACGTTCGCCAAGAGAAGCAACAACTTCATCGTTGTTCTTGATTTCCGTGCATACGAGTCCGCGGAGTGTGCCGCAGTCTTCTTCGTGGATAATAACGTCGTGAGCCACGTCAACAAGACGACGAGTAAGATAACCTGCGTCCGCTGTCTTGAGGGCGGTATCGGCAAGACCTTTACGTGCACCGTGAGTAGAGATAAAGTACTCAAGCACGGAAAGACCTTCCTTAAAGTTTGCCAAAATCGGGTTCTCGATAATCTGACCGCCTTCAGCACCTGCTTTTTGCGGTTTTGCCATAAGACCACGCATACCTGCAAGCTGACGAATCTGGTCCTTACTACCACGGGCACCGGAATCAAGCATCATGAATACGGAGTTGAATCCCTGATTTGCTTCCGTCATCTGTTTCATAAGGATATTTGTAAGCTTGGTGTTAACGTGCGTCCAAATATCGATAATCTGGTTGTAACGTTCGTTGTTTGTGATGAAACCCATAGAGTAGTTTGTCATCACTTCTTCCACTGCGTCGTAACCTTCTTTCACGATTGCAGCTTTTTCTTCCGGGATAATAACGTCACCAAGGTTGAATGACAGACCACCGCGGAATGCCATGTAGTAACCCAAGTTCTTGATATCGTCAAGGAACTGTGCGGAACGTGGAATACCGCATTTCTTGATTACTTTGGCAATGATGTTACGCAAAGATTTCTTAGAGAGAATTTCGTTCACGTAACCTATTTCCTTAGGCACGTACTGGTTTACGAGTACACGTCCTACAGAAGTATTTTCTACGAGGTGAGTGATAGGATTGCCGTTTTCGTCAATATCGTCAACAACTACGGAAACCGGAGCGTGAAGCGTCACTTTGCCTTCGTTGTAAGCAATCTGTGCTTCTTCCGGACCATAGAATTTGAGTCCTTCGCCCTTGTCGCCTTTGCGGAGTTTGGTGATATAGTAAAGACCAAGCACCATATCCTGTGAAGGCACAGTGATAGGAGCGCCGTTTGCTGGGTTGAGGATATTGTGAGAGCCGAGCATAAGCATTTGAGCTTCAAGCACAGCTTCGTTTCCGAGTGGCAAGTGGACAGCCATCTGGTCACCGTCGAAGTCGGCGTTGAAAGCCGTACATGCGAGCGGGTGGAGCTGGATAGCTTTTCCTTCAATCATCTTAGGCTGGAATGCCTGGATACCAAGACGGTGAAGTGTCGGAGCACGGTTCAAGAGAACGGGGTGACCTTTCATCACGTATTCAAGGATATCCCAAACAACCGGTTCTTTGCGATCTACAATTTTCTTTGCACTCTTTACTGTTTTTACGATACCGCGTTCAATAAGTTTGCGGATAACGAAAGGTTTGTAAAGCTCGGCAGCCATATTTTTAGGAATACCGCACTCGTGCATTTTGAGTTCCGGACCTACAACGATAACGGAACGTGCAGAGTAGTCAACACGTTTACCGAGGAGGTTCTGACGGAAACGGCCTTGTTTACCTTTAAGGCTGTCTGACAAAGACTTGAGAGGACGGTTTGCTTCAGATTTCACTGCAGAAGACTTGCGAGAGTTGTCCAGCAAAGAATCCACAGCTTCCTGGAGCATACGCTTCTCGTTACGGAGAATTACGTCCGGAGCCTTGATTTCGATAAGTCTTTTAAGACGGTTGTTACGGATGATAACTCGGCGATAGAGGTCGTTCAAGTCTGAAGTGGCGAAACGTCCGCCATCCAGCGGCACGAGCGGACGGAGTTCCGGAGGTGTCACAGGGATAGCCTGGAGAATCATCCATTCAGGACGGTTACGCTGCTTTGATGCACGGAAAGATTCCACAACCTGGAGACGTTTGAGAGCTTCCGTCTTACGCTGCTGAGAGCCGTCGGTGTTAGCCTGGTGGCGGAGCTTGTAAGAGAGGTCGTCAAGGTCAAGACGTACGAGGAGGTCGTAGATAGCTTCAGCACCCATTTTAGCGATAAACTTGTTCGGGTCGCTGTCTTCAAGCTGCTGGTTGTCTTTAGGAAGACGGTCCAGAGCATCAAAGTATTCTTCTTCAGTGAGCAAGTCAAGCTGCTGAAGGTCTTCAAGAACGCCCGGTTGGATAACTACGTATTTTTCGTAGTAAATCACGGCGTCGAGTTTTTTAGAAGGCAAACCAAGGAGATAACCGATCTTGTTAGGTAAAGAGCGGAAATACCAGATATGGGCAACAGGAACAACGAGTTTGATGTGACCCATACGTTCACGGCGCACTTTCTTCTCGGTAACTTCCACACCACAACGGTCGCACACAATACCTTTGTATCTGATGCGTTTGTATTTTCCGCAGTGACATTCGTAGTCTTTTACAGGACCGAAGATACGCTCACAGAAGAGTCCGTCGCGTTCAGGCTTATAAGTACGATAGTTGATGGTTTCCGGTTTGAGAACCTCACCACTTGATTTTTCAAGAATTTCTTCCGGTGAAGCAATACCGATAGAAATTTTTGAGAAACCTGTTTTAGCGTTTTTTTCTTTTCTAAAAGCCATATTGTGTTGTAAAAAAGTATTTTCGTTTTTTGAGGAGTCGCCCCGATGACAGATTTTGAGGTCTGTCGTCGGGGTCTTCCTATGCTTTTTTCGATAATAGGATTATCTCCCGGAATTAATTTTCAAGGTGGAGGCTCAAGCCAAGACCGCGAAGTTCGTGGAGGAGTACGTTGAGTGATTCAGGTATTCCTGCAGGTGGCATCGGGTCACCTTTGACGATAGCTTCGTAAGCCTTGCTACGACCTGTAACGTCGTCACTCTTGATAGTAAGGATTTCCTGGAGGATGTGAGCGGCACCGAAAGCTTCAAGTGCCCAAACTTCCATTTCTCCGAAACGCTGACCACCAAACTGTGCTTTACCACCAAGTGGCTGCTGAGTGATGAGTGAGTACGGACCGATACTGCGGGCGTGCATCTTGTCTTCAACCATGTGACCGAGTTTCAACATGTAGATTACACCCACTGTTGCCGGCTGGTCGAAGCGTTCACCTGTACCGCCATCGTAGAGATAAGTCTTACCGTAACGCGGGAGTCCTGCCTTGTCTGTCCATTCGTTAAGGTCATCAAGTGTAGCACCGTCAAAGATTGGAGTAGCAAATTTTTCTCCAAGTTCGCGACCTGCCCAGCCGAGTACCGTCTCGAAAATCTGACCGAGGTTCATACGTGAAGGCACACCCAGCGGGTTGAGACAGATATCCACAGGAGTACCGTCTTCCAAGAATGGCATATCTTCCTGGCGGACTATACGTGAAACGATACCTTTGTTACCGTGACGTCCTGCCATCTTGTCACCTACGCTGATTTTACGCTTCTTGGCAATATAAACTTTTGCCATTTGCATAATTCCCGTTGGAAGTTCGTCACCGATAGAGATGTCGAATTTCTTGCGGCGTAGTTCAGCTTCAATTTCTTTGGACTTGCGGAGATAGTTCACGATAGTGCGTGAAATAAGGTCATTTTTATGTTCGTCTGCAGTCCATTTGCTGTGGTTTATGGTGTCGAAGTTGATAGAAAGGAGTTTTTCTTTCTCAAACGCTTCGCCTTTTGCAACAACATCGTCTCCGAGGAAGTCTTTCACGCCCTGTGAAGGTAAGCCATTAGTGAGCACCAAAAGTTTATCCACGAGGATACCCTTGAGGTCTGCTTGTTTAGCTTCATACTCTTCGTCGAGTTTTGGAAGTCTTTGGTCCGTAGTGCGGCGAGACGTAGTCTTGACAGCACGAGAGAAGAGGTCTGTGCCTATAACCACACCCTTGAGTGAAGGAGTAGCCTTCAGAGAAGCGTCTTTCACGTCACCGGCCTTGTCACCGAAGATAGCACGGAGGAGTTTTTCTTCCGGAGTCGGATCAGACTCGCCCTTAGGAGTAATTTTACCGATAAGGATATCGCCCGGCACAACGTGCGCGCCGACACGGATAATACCGCGTTCGTCAAGGTCCTTGGTGGCATCTTCGCTCACGTTAGGAATGTCGGAAGTAAGTTCTTCCATACCGCGTTTTGTTTCGCGTACTTCAAGGCTGTATTCGTCAACGTGTACGGAAGTAAGGATATCTTCGCGTACCATACGCTCGTTCAGCACGATAGCGTCCTCATAGTTGTAACCTTTCCACGGCATGAATGCCACCTTGAGGTTACGTCCGAGTGCGAGTTCGCCGTTTTCCGTAGAGTAACCTTCCGTGAGGATATCGCCTTCTTTCACTCTCTGACCTTTGTTGCAGATAGGACGGAGGTCGATAGTAGTGCTCTGGTTGGTTTTGCGGAATTTAGGTATTTTGTATTCTTTTACTGCATCTTCAAATGCCACGAAACTTTCTTCTTCCGTGCGGTCGTAGCGGATGCGGATAGTAGTAGCGTCAACAAATTCTATCACGCCACTGCCTTCTGCAGTAATCTGAGTACGGCTGTCACGGATAAGCTGTCCTTCAAGTCCCGTACCCACGATAGGAGCCTCAGAACGCATCAAAGGCACTGCCTGACGCATCATGTTTGAACCCATTAATGCACGGTTTGCGTCGTCGTGTTCAAGGAATGGAATGAGTGATGCAGCGATAGAAGCAATCTGTGTTGGAGACACGTCCATAAGCTGAACTTCGCCCGGTGTAACCACAGGGAAGTCGGCATCAAGGCGTGCTTTTACTTTGTCACGGATAAACGTTCCGTCCGGATTCAGAGGAGCGTTACCCTGAGCGATAACTTTGCCTTCTTCAATTTCTGCTGCAAGGTAAATCACCTCGTCGTTGTTCAGGTTTACCTTTGCATTTTCAACTACACGGTAAGGAGTTTCAATAAATCCGAGGTCATTAATCTTCGCATACACGCACAGTGAAGAAATAAGACCGATGTTCGGACCTTCCGGTGTTTCAATCGGGCAAAGACGACCATAGTGAGTATAGTGTACGTCACGAACCTCAAAACCTGCACGCTCACGAGAAAGACCGCCGGGACCGAGAGCGGACATACGGCGTTTGTGAGTGATTTCTGCCAGCGGGTTTGTCTGGTCCATGAACTGTGACAGAGCGTTTGTGCCGAAGAACGTGTTGATAACGGAAGATACAGTCTTCGCATTGATAAGTTCTATCGGAGTGAACACTTCGTTATCGCGTACGTTCATACGTTCACGTATTGTGCGTGACATACGAGCAAGACCAACGGCAAACTGCTGATAAAGCTGCTCACCAACGGTGCGTACACGACGGTTGCTCAAGTGGTCGATATCGTCAACGTCTGTTTTAGAGTTGATAAGCTCGATGAGATACTTGATGATAGCCACGATGTCTTCCTTCGTAAGAACCTTGACTTCCATAGGGATAGTGAGTTCAAGTTTCTTATTGATGCGGTAACGACCAACTTCACCAAGGTCGTAACGCTTTTCAGAGAAGAACAAGTTCGTGATAACCTCACGAGCGGAAGCATCGTCAGGCGGTTCCGCATTACGGAGCTGACGATAGATATATTGAATAGCCTCTTTTTCAGAGTTAGAGGTATCTTTTTGGAGAGTGTTGAAGATAATGGAATAATCCGTAGAGTTGGCGTCTTCCTTGTGGAGAAGGATATTTTGTACGCCGGACTCGAGAATAAGGTCAATGTCTTCTTCCTGAATGACGGTCTCACGGTCGAGAACCACTTCATTACGTTCAATTGATGCTACTTCGCCGGTATCTTCATCAACGAAATCCTCAACCCAAGAACGGAGGACGCGAGCAGCGAGTTTTCTGCCCACAGCCTTCTTGAGGTTTGTCTTGTTAACCTTGATTTCTTCGGCAAGTCCGAAAATTTCAATAATATCTTTATCGCTTTCAAGTCCTATAGCACGCAGAAGTGTCGTTACAGGCAATTTCTTCTTACGGTCTATGTATGCATACATCACGTTGTTGATATCCGTAGCAAACTCAATCCATGAGCCGCGGAAAGGTATAATACGTGCTGAATACAGTTTAGTACCGTTAGCATGTGTGCTTTGTCCGAAGAAAACACCGGGTGAACGGTGAAGCTGAGACACAACTACACGTTCTGCACCATTTATGACGAAAGTACCCTTTTCCGTCATGTATGGGATAGCACCTAAGAACACATCTTGGATTACCGGGTCAAAATCTTCATGATCCGGGTCGGTGCAGTATAATTTTAACTTGGCTTTGAGAGGTACGCTGTAAGTAAGTCCGCGTTCAAGACACTCTTCAATAGTATAGCGAGGTGGCTCGATATAATAGTCCAGAAACTCAAGGACAAAGTTATTACGCGTGTCCGCGATAGGGAAATTTTCTGCGAACACCTTGTAAAGTCCCTCGTTATTACGTTTTTCCGGTGGAGTGTCAAGCTGTAAGAAGTCGCGGAAAGACTTCAACTGCACCTCAAGAAAATCGGGGTAAGGAAGCGGATTCTTTACCGAAGCGAAATTAATACGGGGTTTTACTGAAGTATCTGACATTGAAAAAATATAGTTAAAGTGAACTCAAATGGATTTTTACACAAAAAGGTTAAGAATCTTCGGATAAGGAGATTCTTAACCTAAGAGCCTGAAAATCAGGCTATATTATTTAAGTTCAACTTCAGCTCCAGCCTCTTCGAGTTGTTTTTTGAGACCTTCAGCGTCAGCTTTAGCAAGACCTTCTTTGATAGCGCTAGGAGCGTTGTCAACGAGTTCTTTAGCTTCTTTCAAGCCAAGACCTGTGAGTTCTTTAACGAGTTTTACAACTGCGAGTTTAGCAGCACCTGCTGATTTGAGGATAACATCGAAAGATGATTTTTCTTCTTCAGCGGCACCTGCAGCAGCAGGTCCGGCAGCTACTGCAACTGCAGCAGCAGCAGGTTCGATACCGTATTCTTCTTTGAGGATTTGAGCGAGTTCGTTAACTTCTTTAACGGTAAGATTAACGAGTTGTTCTGCAAAAGCTTTTAAATCTGCCATTTTAGTATTGTTTTTTAAATTATTTTTTCTGTTTTTAGTTTATTCTTTGTTTGAAAGTGTTTCTAAGATGCCGTGCAGTTTTGTACCACCTGAAGTAAGTGCGGAAACAACATTCTTTGCAGGTGACTGGAGGAGTGCGATAACGTCGGCGATGAGTTCGTTCTTGCTCTTGATGTGAGACAATGTTTCGAGCTGGTTTTCACCAACATATATAGTTTCCTCAACGTATGCAGCTTTGAAACGTGGGAGAAGAGCGTCCTTTTCTGTAACTTTCTTAAGGAGCTTTGCGGGAGCGTTGCCTACATTGCTGAAAAGGATTGAAGTTGAACCCTTGAGGGTTGGGTAAAGCTCGCTGTAGTCACCTTCCAGTGATTCCAGTGCTTTATGAAGAAGAGTGTTCTTCACTACCATCAACTTAATTCCATCTGCAAAGCAAGCACGACGGAGGGCACTTGTAGCTTCTGCATCAAGACCCGCTGTCTCTGCAAGGTAAAAACAGCTGTACTCTTTGAGCGTAGCAGCAATTTTCTCTATAATAATGCCTTTATCTTCTTTTTTCATCTTGTCTTCAGTTTTTAGGATTATTCATCTACTGACTTAACGTCAACCTTGACACTGGGACTCATAGTGCTTGAGAGATAAATGCTCTTAATATAGGTTCCTTTTGCCGTTGCCGGTTTGAGTTTAATGAGGGTTGCGATAAATTCTTTTGCATTTTCACGCATTTTGTCGGCTGTGAAAGACACTTTACCGATTGATGAGTGAACGATACCGTTTTTATCTACCTTAAAGTCGATTTTACCTTTCTTGACTTCTTCTACAGCCTTTGCAACGTCCGGAGTAACTGTGCCGCTCTTTGGGTTTGGCATCAAACCGCGAGGACCGAGAATACGGCCTAAAGCACCAATTTTACCCATAATTGCAGGTTGTGTGATGATTACGTCAACATCAGTCCAACCGCCCTTTATCTTCTCAATATATTCATCAAGTCCTACATAGTCCGCTCCTGCTGCCTTAGCACCGGCTTCAGCATCAGAAGAACATAATACGAGAACTCTTACCTGCTTACCTGTTCCGTGGGGGAGGGTTACAACACCACGCACCATTTGGTTAGCCTTACGGGGATCAACGCCAAGACGCACATCAATATCAAGCGATGCATCAAATTTAGTGAAAGTCATTTCTTTCACTTTTTCTACAGCTTCCGCAAGAGTGTAAGTCTTCCCAGCCTCAATCTTTGCAACAGCCAACTTTTGATTTTTTGTAAGTTTACTCATTGTCAATTGAAGTTTTTTAGTTTAATTCAGGGAATGCTCCATTTACGGTGATACCCATACTTCTGGCTGTACCGGCAACCATTGTCATTGCCGATTTCAAGGTAAAACAGTTCAAATCAGGCATTTTGTCTTCAGCAATAGCCTTCACTTGTTCCCAAGTCACTTGTGCAACTTTATTACGGTTTGGTTGTGCAGAACCGCTTTTTACTTTTGCAGCTTCAAGAAGCTGAATTGCTACAGGTGGGGTCTTTACAACAAAGTCAAAACTCTTATCTGTGTAGTATGTGATTACTACCGGAAGAATTTTGCCGGCTTTGTCTTGAGTGCGGGCATTGAACTGCTTGCAAAATTCCATAATGTTGATACCCTTAGAACCTAAGGCAGGACCAACTGGTGGTGAAGGGTTTGCTGCGCCACCTTTTATTTGCAATTTGATCTGTCCAGCAATTTCTTTAGCCATTTTGTTAAAACTTTATTAATTAATTTGTTTTTACATCAGTGAGTTTAAGTGTCAGAGCCTGAAGCGTAACATTCAACAGGTTTCTGCAGCTTATTCTCTTTCTACCTGCGAATTGTCCAATTCAAGTGGAGTTTTTCTACCGAAAATCTTCACCATCACTCTAAGTTTCTTCTTTTCCGGATAGACTTCCTCGATTTCACCGTTAAAGCCTTTGAAAGGTCCGTCGTTTACTTTGACGGTTTCGCCTACCATGTAGTCGTTTACCTCGCCATCGGCATTTTCGTTAATCTCGTCTGCCGTACCCAGCATTCTCATCACTTCGCTTTCGCGCAGTGGTTCAGGTTTTGCCTCTTTTCCGCGACCTTTCAGGAAGTCTATCACATTTGTTGTGTTTGTCAACTCATGGATTACTTCGCCTGTCAAGTCAGCTTCTACAAACACGTAACCGGAATAAAGGTTTTTCTCCTTTATTACCTTCTTGCCGTTTTTCACGGCAACGACCTTTTCCGTTGGTATAAGCACCTGGAAGACGAAATCGCCAAGGTCTGTGTTACGGATTGCGGCATCAAGCACCTCTTTGACTTTTGCTTCCTTGCCGGAAATGGCACGAAGCACGTACCACGCACTCTTGCGTCCGGATTTCGGTGCAATGTGATGCGTAGCCACGGAAGACTGTGATGAAGCAGACACACCCTCACCCTGTTCAGGCGAAGGAGTCACTGTTTCTTCAATGTTGTTGTCAATTTCAGCCATTTTAGTCAGAAAAGGATTGATTTAACCTTACATTGGATAAATAAAGTGCATCAGACCGTTAACAAGCACGTCCATGATGAAAATTATCAAAGAGATAATAACGGAAGCAATCAACACGATAATCGCGCTTTTGATTAACTGAGTCTGTGTTGGCCAAGAAGTTTTATAACGAAGTTCTTCGTATGCTTCTTGAATATTCGAAAGTATTCCTGATTTCATTTTTAGATAAATTTAGCACGGGAAGAGAGGCTCGAACTCCCGACACCTGGTTTTGGAGACCAGTGCTCTA
>JBJECR010000070.1:0-12829 GCA_051871275.1 Muribaculaceae bacterium
CTGCTCAATGACTGCCCGCCTCTGCTTTAACATTTATTATGAAACAGGCTCTTAATGAGATTATCAATGGAATCTGTCTGAAGCACTGTAGTTTGGAGCCTCGGAAGTGATAGCCACATCGTGAGGATGACTTTCAGCCACACCGGCATTTGTAATGCGAGTGAACTGTGCACCATGAAGGCGTTCAATATCAGGAGCACCACAGTAGCCCATGCCTGCTCTTAAGCCGCCAAGCATCTGATATACAACCTCATATAGAGTGCCTTTGTATGGCACACGAGCAGCAATGCCTTCCGGCACGAGTTTTTTCGTGTCTGTTTCTCCTGCTTGGAAATAGCGGTCCTTCGAACCTTTTTCCATAGCCTCCAGAGAACCCATACCACGGTATGACTTGTATTTTCTACCATTAAATATAATAGTGTCGCCCGGAGATTCTTCCACGCCTGCAAGCATACCTCCAAGCATCACGGAATATGCTCCCGCTGCAAGGGCTTTCACGATATCACCGGAATAGCGGATACCACCGTCTGCTATCAGAGGCACTCCCGTACCTTCAAGTGCTTTTGCCACATCATATACGGCAGAAAGTTGCGGAACACCCACACCGGCAATAATACGCGTGGTGCAAATAGAACCAGGTCCGATGCCTACTTTTACACCATCGGCACCATTTTCCACAAGGTATTTAGCAGCCTCGCCCGTAGCTATATTACCCACAACCACGTCTATCTGCGGATATTTTTCTTTCACGGCACGAAGCACGCCCACAACGCCCTTGCTGTGTCCGTGAGCAGTGTCTATCACGATAGCATCAACACCTGCTGCCACAAGAGCATCAACACGCTGCATACTGTCTGCAGTGACACCCACGCCTGCTGCCACACGGAGACGTCCGAGAGAATCTTTGCAAGCATTAGGTTTGTCCTTAGCCTTAGTGATGTCCTTGTATGTGACAAGTCCGATAAGTTTGCCGTCGGAATCCACCACAGGAAGTTTTTCTATTTTGTGCTGCTGGAGGATTTGTGCCGCCTGCTCCAAATCCGTGGATTGATTAGTGGTGATAAGGTTATCCTTAGTCATCACATCGTCAATGAGTTTGTTGAGGTCACGCTCAAAACGCAGGTCACGGTTAGTGACAATTCCCACAAGGTGTTTTTCGTCGTCAACCACAGGAATACCGCCGATATGGTACTCTTCCATCATCTTCAGAGCACCGGCAACGGTAGAACCGCGTTTGATAGTGACAGGGTCGTAAATCATACCGTTTTCAGCACGTTTCACGGCATGCACCTGACGAGCCTGCTCTGCGATAGACATGTTTTTGTGGATTACGCCGATACCGCCTTCACGAGCTATAGCAATAGCAAGTTGCTGCTCCGTAACAGTGTCCATAGCGGCAGACACGATAGGAACATTAAGGCTGATGTTTCGGGAAAACTTTGTTTTGAGTGATACTTGAGATGGTAATACTTCCGAATAAGCCGGAATGAGGAGGACATCATCGTAGGTGAGTCCATCCATTTTTACTTTGTCAGCAATAAAAGACATAACAGTAATTCGTGGTTATTATTTTATTGCGTACAAAGGTAAGAACTTTTTTTGGATTCCACAACTTTTTCTATTTTCTGCAAAAACACAAATTGTTTCACCTTTTAACAAAAGCGAAATTTTTTTGAAACATTTATGCAACAATTTTAGCCGAAATTTGTAGTGAATTATAGGAACATACATTTTAATATATGAGTATTGTTTTAATCGGAGTAGTAATATTCCTGTTTTTGCTGGCAAGTTTCGACCTGATGGTGGGAGTGAGCAACGATGCCGTGAACTTTCTTAACTCGGCAGTAGGAACAAAAGCGGCAAAATTCAAGCACGTCATAATAGTGGCGGCAATAGGTGTATTTATCGGTGCAGTGATGAGTAACGGAATGATGGACGTGGTACGCCACGGTATTTTCCGTCCGGAAAACTTTAATGTCTATGACCTTATGTGCATTTTTATGGCAGTGATGGTTGTAGATATTATTTTGCTTGACGTATTTAATTCTCTCGGGTTGCCCACATCAACCACAGTATCCATGGTTTTCGAACTCCTCGGAGCGGCATTTGCCGTGGCACTCGTAAAGATTTCTTCCGGCGAGAGTATGGCGGATATGGGCGATTTGCTGAATACGGAGAAAGCCCTTTCCGTGATAATAGGCATTTTCCTTTCCGTGGCAGTGGCATTTTTCTTTGGCACACTCGTTCAGTTTATCACGCGAATTGTATTCACCTTTAATTATAAGAGCAACCTGAAGTGGAAAATAGGCATTTTCGGCGGCATTGCCACCACTGCCATAATATACTTTATGCTCCTCAAAGGCACAAAGGACCTCTCGTTTATGACACCTGAGGTGAAAGCATGGATTTCCGCAAATACGGGTCTCATTATCCTCTCTTGCCTGGTGTTTTTCACTGTGTTGATGCAAATTTTGCACCGTTTCGGCGTAAACGTTTTCAAAGTTACGGTGCTTATAGGCACGTTTGCTCTCGCCATGGCATTTGCAGGCAACGACCTTGTGAACTTTATCGGCGTACCACTCACGGGACTGGCTTCATATCAGGAATTCAGTGTATCCGGTGCTGCAGACCCGCAAACGGTGTATATGGGTTGCTTGAACAATCCTGCCAACACCCCTATATGGTTTCTTCTGGGTGCCGGTACAATTATGGTGTGCAGCCTGGCATTTTCAAAGAAAGCACAAGCAGTAGTAAACACAAATGTAAACCTATCGCGTCAGAGCGACGGTGATGAGATTTTCGGTTCATCACGAATGGCACGCAGACTTGTCCGCTGGGCACTCTCCATAATATACTTTGTGCGAGACCACACTCCGCTGAAAGTGCGTGAATGGGTAAACCGCAGAATGGACAGCAGCGAGATAATCCTGGAAGACGGTGCGGCATACGACCTTGTGCGAGGCTCCGTAAACCTCGTAATTTCCGGTTTGCTTATAGCACTGGGAACATCACTAAAATTGCCTCTGTCAACAACATACGTTACATTTATGGTGGCAATGGGAGCCTCACTTGCAGACCGTGCCTGGACACGAGACAGTGCCGTTTTCCGCATCACGGGCGTAATCTCCGTGATTGGCGGCTGGTTTATCACGGCAGGCGTAGCATTTATAGGTGCGGGACTTGTGGTGTCGCTAATGCACTGGGGAGGTTACATCGTAATGATTGTAACAGGCATTGCAGCAGGCAGTTATCTTGTTTACAACAATCTTCGCAGCAGTGACAAGAAAGAAGAAGCGGACGATGTGCTCTTCACCACTATCCTCTCTTCTGAGGACGGTGCCGAAGTATGGAACTTGCTCCGCACATACCTCGCAGAGCAGTATAAATCCACTCTGAACTATGTTCAAAGCACATATCTCTCTATCACAGACGGATTTATTAAAGACAAAACGTCACTCCTCGAGACGGCGGAAAACTCGCTTTCCAAGCAAAAAGACTTGCTCAAGTCTCACCGCCGCAAGGAGACGCTCTGCATGGGAAAACTGGACAGAGTGACGGCACTTGAGAAAAATGCGTGGTTTTATCTTGCAAACAATTCACTTATGGCGATGATTTACAATCTCCGACGCATCAACGAGACTTGCAAGGAACACACGGAAAACAATTTTCGCCCGTTGCCGAACAGTTTTGCAGACGAATATCGCGAACTTCAGGCAAAAGTATCAGAAATTTTTGCAGACGCCGTGCTATGTGTGGAAATTCCTGTAGAAACGGAAATTCGCATGCTCCGCAGAAAATGTGACAACGTGAAAGATGACATTTCCGCCGCTTCTCACCGCCTCTACGACTGCATACGCAATGACAAATCCGGAAATATGACTGTTCTTTACGTTTATCTGAACAGTCTCCAGGAAACCCAGGAAATGGTGTCCAATCTCCGCAAATTCCTCCGTGCTGTAATAAAACTTTACTGCTATCCTGCAAAATAAGGGTTACTCTTGGAAAGTTTGTTGCTATTCCGTGAAATAGGTTATTGGCACTGTCACATAAAATTGAAAAAAAGAAACCTTGCTGAGATATAGTCCCGGCAAGTTTATGAAACAGGCTTTTATACTGCAAAAAAATAGCTGAATCCGATAAGACTCAGCTATTTTTATATTGGATATTAAAAATATCTTATTTATTAACTCTGAAGCGGTCTATACCATCGCGGAGGAAAGCAACAACCTGGTGTGCTGCAGCAATTCCGGCATTGATATTTGCCTCTGATGTTTGAGCACCCATTTTCTTTGGAGTGAAGAAAACACGGTTACCAAATTCAGCCTTGAGAGCATCTGCACAGTCCGGCTTGATGTCTGCTACATACTTGATGTCTGCTCTGTCGCGGAGAATCTGTGCAAGACCTTCTTCGTCAATCACTTCCTTGCGTGCAGTATTGATAAGGACACCGTTTTTAGGAAGGAGTTTTATCAAGTCATAGCCAACGGAGCGACGAGTTTCGTCTGTTGCAGGGATATGGAGTGACACAAATTTGTTTTCCTTGTAGAGTTCTTCCACGGAGTGAACAGGACGCACACCTGCTTCTTCCATTACGCTATCCGGGCAATATGGATCCAGTGCACTCACTTCCATTCCAAAGCCTTTTGCGATGCGAGCCACGTTTCTTCCAACCTGTCCGAAGGCATGGATACCGAGAGTTTTGCCTTTAAGTTCAGAGCCTGAAGTGCCGTCATACATATTGCGGACAGCCATAACAGTCATACCGAAAACGAGTTCTGCAACGGCATTTGAGTTTTGACCGGGAGTGTTTTCCACGCACACATTGTGTGCAGTGGCAGCAGCGAGGTCAACATTGTCATATCCTGCACCGGCACGAACCACGATTTTGAGGTTTTTGCCTGCTTCAAGCACTTCATTATCAACTTTATCTGAGCGGATAATGAGTGCATCAGCATCTGAAACGGCTTCCAGGAGGTCTGCTTTTGCAGTGTATTTTTCCAGAAGAGCGAGTTCATAACCGGCTTCTTCCACCACTTTGCGGATACCGTCAACAGCAACGGCAGCAAAGGGTTTTTCAGTTGCAACTAAAACTTTCATAATCAGTTTGTATTATTAGTGTTTAGCCTCAAATTCTTTCATACAAGCGATGAGAGCTTCCACGCTTTCCATTGGGAGAGCATTGTAAAGAGAAGCACGGAAACCGCCAACAGAACGGTGTCCCTTAATACCTACCATACCTTGTGCAGTAGCGAAATCCACAAAATCTTTTTCAAGTTCTGCGTATTCCGGTTTCATCACGAAGCAAACGTTCATGATAGAGCGGTCTTCCTGAGCGGGAACTGTAGCCACGAAAATACGGCTTGCATCAATAGCCTCGTAGAGTTTTGCAGCTTTAGCGATATCTACCTTTTCTATTTCGCGAACACCACCGAGTGACTTATAGTATTTAAGTGTCTGGAGTGCGGAGAAGATAGGGAGCACGGGAGGAGTGTTGAACATAGAACCTTTGTCAACGTGAGTTTTATAGTTCAACATAGTTGGAATCTGTCGAGAAACCTTTCCAAGTGCATCTTCTTTCACAATCACGATAGTAACACCTGCAGGAGCGAGGTTTTTCTGTGCACCTGCGTAGATTACGTCGTATTTAGCCACGTCGATAGGACGAGAGAAGATGTCGGAAGACATATCTGCAACAAGGCGAACATTTCCCACTTCCGGGTCTTTGCGGATTTCAGTTCCGTAGATAGTGTTGTTTGTGGTGTAGTGGAAATAATCCACGTCAGCCGGAACTACGTAGTTTTTAGGGATATAAGTATAGTTTTTATCTTCAGAAGAAGCCACTACTTCCACATCGCCGAAGAGTTTGGCTTCTTTCATTGCCTTGTGAGCCCAAACGCCTGTATCGAGGTATGCTGCTTTTTTCTCAAGCAAGTTATAAGGAACCATACAGAACTGCATACTTGCACCACCACCGAGGAAAAGTACATGATAGCCTTCCGGAACTTCAAGGAGTTCTTTCACGAGAGCGGTAGCTTCATCTATTACAGCCTGAAATTGTTTGCTACGGTGAGAAATCTCAAGCAAGGACAAGCCCATATCTGCGAAGTTAAGCACTGCGTCAGCGGTATTCTTGATAGTGTACTGACTCAAGATTGAAGGACCTGCATAAAAATTATGTTTTTTCATACCATAAAAATATTTTGATTTTTACTGTGATTAGTATTCTTGTGGCAAATATACGAAAGAATTTTGAATCACGGTACTATTTACGGAAATTTTTACGTAATTGAGAAAAGTTTTTATTTTTTGTGGCTGTATAAGGAATATAAATGCAAAAATTGGCAAGATTTCCAATCATCTTGCCAATTTTTTATGCTATTTTAGCTGATTCCTTTTATTTTTTCACTCTGCAGCTGTCCCAAACAAAGTATATGATGAGGGCTGCGTATGCGAGCAGAGCAAAAATCTGGAGGTTGATGTCTGAGATTCCGGCATCAAATTCAAAGCCCATAAATTTGGTGAGGGCTGCGAATACGCCAAAGAGTGCACCACCGGCAATAAGTCCGGAAGCAATGAGTGTACCACGTTCGCTGCGTGCTGCGGAGATTTTTTCGTCCTTGGAAGATTTCTTCACAAAGTATGCGATAAGACCTCCCACGAGAAGCGGTGTGTTGAGGCTCAGAGGAATAAACATACCCAAGCAGAATGCAAGTGCAGGTACTCCGAGACGATCCAAGAGAATAGCCAGGATTACACCCACCATATAAAGAATCCATGGTGTTTCACCACCCATCATAAGCGGTTCTATAACCTTTGCCATTGCGTTTGCCTGAGGTGCTACGAGTGCATTTTCACCCGTAAAGCCATATACGTCGTTCAAGAGAAGCATCACTCCGCCCACTGTTGCAGCGGATACGAGTGTGCCGAGGAATTTCCATGATTCCTGTATGCGTGGTGTGGAACCGAGCCAGTAACCGATTTTGAGGTCCGTCACAAAGCCGCCTGCCATAGAAAGGGCAGTACATACCACACCACCGATAATCATTGCGGCAACTATTCCTGACGTGCCGCTAAGTCCTACGCCCACAAGGATTGCAGATGCAATGATGAGCGTCATGAGTGTCATGCCGGAAACAGGGTTCGTACCAACAATAGCGATTGCGTTTGCTGCCACTGTGGTGAAAAGGAAAGCAATAAGAGTAACCACTACCCATGCCACAAGTGCCTGAACAATGTTTGTCACCACGCCAAGGTAGAAGAACGCAAGCACTGCGAGGAGTGCGATACCGATAAAGAATACTATTTTCTTCATAGATATATCCCACTGCCAGCGGATAGGCTTCTTTGTTTCCGCACCAACCTTAAACTCTTTGCGTGCAAGTCCTACGGCTTGTGTGATGATGCCCCAAGACTTGATGATGCCTATCACACCTGCCATAGCGATACCGCCGATACCTATAAGTTTTGCATAATTATTAAAGATATCCTGTGAGTTCATTGCTACAATTTCCGCATTGCCGTAGGTTCCCATAAGCGGAATGATAACCCACCATACGAAGAATGAACCTGCACATATAATGAATGCATACTTGAGTCCTACGATGTAGCCCAGACCGAGAACGGCTGCACTGACATTGCAACTGAAAACGAGTTTTGTTTTTTCAGCCACAGTCTGTCCCCATTGTGTAACCGTGGTGTTCAGTGTACTTGCCCAGAAACCGAATGTTTCCACCACATAGTCGTAAATACCACCAATAAGTGATGCCACTACAAGTGTGATAGCCTGACCTTTGTTTTCCTTGTTTTCACCGCTGGCAAGCACCTGTGTTGTGGCTGTTGCCTCCGGGAAAGGATATTTTCCGTGCATATCTTTCACGAAGTATTTGCGGAAAGGTATGAAGAACAAAATTCCCAGGATGCCACCAAAGAGTGAGCTGAGGAACACCTGAATGAAGTTTACGTCCATTTCCGGGTATTTCTCCACAGGGTATGTACCCTGGAGGATGTAAATAGCAGGAAGTGTGAAGATTGCACCTGCCACAATCACACCGGAGCAAGCACCGATAGACTGGATAATAATGTTTTGACCTAACGGGTCTTTGAGTTTGAGTGCACCGGAAAGTCCCACGGCAATAATTGCGATAGGAATGGCGGCTTCAAACACCTGACCTACTTTAAGTCCTAAATACGCTGCGGCAGCACTGAATATCACTGCGAGCAGCAAACCTACACCCACGGAATAAGGCGTTGCTTCCTTATAAGTACGCATAGGGTGCATCATCGGACGATATTCCTCTCCGTCTTTGAGTTCACGGAAAGCATTCTCGTTCAACGACTTCGGATCCGCATCTTCTGCGGTGCCGTTAGCAAAATTGTCTTTTTTCATACTGTGACTTATTTTTTAATTATATTTTCTATATTAAAACGAGCCTATTTCTCTTGGCGGCTGTGGCGGTTGTGGTGGCTGAGGGGGCTGCGACTGCGGATTTTGCGGTGCTGCAACATTCGGGCGCTGGAGAATATCAAAATTTTCCACTATTATTTCCGTAATAGTATGCTTGATAGCCGCTTTGTCCTGCCATACACGAGTTCTGAGTCTGCCTTCAATGTATAGTTTTGTGCCTTTGGAAATATATTTTTCCGCTATTTCCGCATCTTTAGCCCACATTACTATATTGTGCCACTCCGTGCGTTCCGGAATAACGACACCTGTGGGAGATGTGCGTTGACGCTCTGTGGTGGCGAGCGAAAAAGACGCCATTGCCACACCGTCAAAATATCTTATTTCAGGATTTTTTCCTGTGAAACCCACGAGTATTACCTTGTTGACAGACATATTTTTGTGAAAGTTAATGAGTTATTGAGTGATGAGTGGATGAGTTGATGAGTTGATGAGTGGATGAGCGATGAATTCAAAATTATGCATTATGAATTATGCATCATTAATTATGAATTATGCATTATGAATTATGCATTAAGAAGAGCGTCCTTGAATTTTTCCACAAATGCAGCGGCTTCCTCCATAGTGAGGCAAAGCGGTGGCAAAAGTCGAATAACGTTTGTGCCGGAAGCACCCGTAAACACGTGATAGTCAAAGATAAGACGTTTGCGGAGCTCTTTTGCAGGGTATTCCATTTCAATACCTATCATAAGTCCGCGCCCGCGTACCTCTTTCACTCCTTTCAGTCCTTGCAGAGAGTCTAAAAGGAATTTACCCACTTTTGCAGCATTTTCCACCAGATTTTCCGCTTCCATAACGTCAAGGACTGCTGTAGCAGCGGCACATGCAAGGTGATTGCCACCGAAAGTGGTGCCGAGTTGACCATATACAGCCTTAAATTTAGGTGAGATAAGCACACCGCTCATAGGGAAGCCGTTTGCTATACCTTTTGCCACGGTCACCAAGTCCGCACGGATACCGGAATATTGGTGTGCAAAGAATTTACCGCTGCGACCGTAGCCGGACTGAATTTCGTCGGCAATGAGAATAACACCATTGTCCTCAGTCACTTTTCGCAGCTGACGCATAAAGTCATCGCTCGGAATCTGCACACCGCCGACGCCTTGTATGCCTTCTATTATCACGCATGCCACGTCACCTTTGCGGATTTCCGCTTCCACTGCGGCAATGTCGCCAAGCGGTACAAAAGTAACGATATCGTTGCGATTTATTTCTGCCTTATAGTTCAGATTGTCTGTCACTTCCACTGCTGCGGAGGTGCGTCCGTGAAAGGCTTTGGAAAATGCTATCACGCGGCGGCAACCCGTGTGGAAAGAAGCAAGTTTGAGTGCGTTTTCATTTGCTTCCGCACCGGAGTTTACGAGGAAGAGACTGTAATCATCATAGCCGCAGACTTTGCCAAGACGTGCCGCAAAATTTTCCTGAATGGAATTTTTCACGGAGTTTGAGTAAAAGCCTATTTTGGCAAGCTGCTCCTGAATTTTCTCTATATAATGAGGGTGTGAATGGCCTATTGAAATCACGGCATGACCACCATATAAGTCAAGGTATTCCGTACCTTCGGAATCCCAAACTTTGCAGCCTTTTCCCCTTGCAATTTCTACGTCATAGAGGGGATAAACGGGGAATAAATTCATCTTTTTTACTTTTATGTGTATCGTTAAACCTAAAATACTTGTTTAGAGCTTCTTGCGTCAGTCGTCAAGAAGACCGGGACGGAGACGCTTTGTGCGTTCCACAGCCTGCTCGTGTTTCCACTGTGCAATTTTGGCTTCATGTCCGGAAAGGAGGATGTCCGGCACTTTCCACCCATTGTATTCCGCAGGGCGTGTATAGACCGGAGGAGCAAGGAGATTATCCTGGAAAGAATCGCTGAGTGCAGACTGCTCATCACCGATAGCCCCGGGGATAAGTCGCACTATAGCATCGGCAATGATTATCGCCGGCATTTCGCCACCCGTCAGCACATAGTCGCCTATGGAAATTTCACGCGTCACCAGGTGCTCGCGGATTCGATAATCCACGCCCTTGTAGTGTCCGCAAAGGATTATGATGTTTTCAGCCATAGAAAGGCTGTTTGCCATGGGCTGATTCAATATTTCGCCGTCCGGAGTGGTGAAAATCACTTCATCGTAGTGTCGCTCGGCTTTGAGTGCGGAGATACACCTGTCAACAGGCTCGATTTTCATCACCATGCCCGCTTCACCGCCAAAAGGATAGTCATCAACTTTGTGGTGGCGGTCCGTGGTGTAGTCGCGGATATTGTGAATGGCATACTCCACAAGCCCCTTGTCTGACGCACGTTTCAAGATGGAGCAGCCCAGAGGAGACTCGAAGATTTCAGGGAGCACTGTCAGGATATCTATTCGCATTTTTTCTTACTTATATATTGTAACTTTACTTGCAAAAGGCAATTGGTTATTTCTTATATTTCTCTGCTTGAGAAGAGATAAGTGCTGCATCATCAAAGTAATTGATTTTCATTGCCTTTCTCACCTCGTCAAGTGTCTGAGCAGCCACTTTACGTGCTTCTTCCGTACCTTTTTTGAGGATTTCATATACGGCAGGAATGTCTTGCTCGTATTTTTGGCGGCGTTCGCGGATTGGCTGAAGTTCTTCTTCCAGAATATTGATAAGGATTTTCTTCACTGTTCCGTCGCCAAGTCCTCCGCGAGTGTAGTGGTCCTTGAGTTCCTGCAGCGAAGCGTAGTCCGGAGCGTATTTCGGGAAATGTTCCGGGTGAGAGAAAGCGTCAAGGTAGATAAACGGGCAGTTGCCTTCCAGGTGACCGGGGTCGGAGACATTGAGGTGCTGCGGATCCGTGTACATGCTTTTCACCTTTTTTGCCACATCTTTGGGGCTGTCTGAGAGATAAATACAGTTTCCCAGAGATTTGCTCATCTTTGCTTTGCCGTCTGTTCCGGGAAGTCGCAGACAAGCGGCATTTTCCGGCAATAGGATTTCCGGCTCTACGAGGGTGTTGCCATAGACATTGTTAAAGCGAGCCACGATTTCGCGAGTAAGTTCAATCATTGGAGCCTGGTCTTCGCCCACAGGCACTGTCGTAGCCTTAAACGCCGTAATATCAGACGCTTGGCTCACAGGGTAAGAGAAAAATCCCATAGGGATACTCTGCTCGAAGTTACGCATCTTGATTTCCGTTTTCACAGTCGGGTTACGCTGCACGCGGGAGACGGTGACGAGGTTCATGTAGTAAAACGCAAGTTCCGTGAGTTCCGGCACTGCAGACTGAATGAATATAGTGGTTTTTTCCGGGTCAATACCCACGGAAAGATAGTCCAAAGCTACTTCAATAATATTTTGACGAATTTTCTCAGGGTTGTCAGCATTATCCGTAAGTGCCTGAGCATCAGCTATCATAACAAAGATTTTGTCAAACTCACCGGAGTTTTGCAGTTCCACTCTGCGACGCAGAGAACCAACGTAGTGCCCCAGGTGCAGTTTACCTGTAGGGCGGTCGCCTGTTAGAATTATTTTTTTCATATCTTGTGTTTGCATTATATATAGTTTGCAAAGTTACTATTTATTTTGCTTATTGCAATTTTAATTCGGAGATTTTGAGTAATTTTGCACCATAATAACATAATTATGGCAGTAATACTGAATATTGATACGTCAACGGAGGTCTGTTCCGCCGCTCTGACGGCAGAAGGCATGATTCTTTTCCACTTGGAAACGTTTGAAGGACAAAATCACGCCACTTTGCTCACAGGCTATGTTAAACGGTGCCTTGACTATGCTCGTGAAAAAGAACTTAAACTTGATGCCATTGCGGTAAGCATGGGTCCGGGCAGTTATACCGGTCTCAGAATAGGTCTTTCCGAAGCGAAAGGACTGGCATACGCACTTGATGTGCCGCTGATAGGCATTGACACACTGCAACTTATGGCTGTTTCCGCTATGTTTCGCAACGACATTGACCCTGATGTGCTTTATGCACCTATGATCGACGCTCGCCGCATGGAGGTCTATACCGCCATTTACGACTTGAGCCTGAACACACTTGTAGAGCCGACACCGCTGATTGTGCAGGCAGACAGTTTCGACAAGTGGCTCAGCGAGGGGAAGGTAGCATTTTTCGGTAATGGCAGCGACAAGGTTCGTGACGTAATAAAGCACGAAAATGCCATTTTTATTGACGACATCAAGCCACTTGCCGTGGATATGTGTGCACTGGCGGAGAGAGCATATTCCCGCCGTGAATTTTTAGACACTGCATACTGCACACCTCGCTATCTTAAAGAATTTCAAGCAACAAAACCAAAGAAACTATTTTAAAAAGATTGTTTTAACAATATGAAACGGACATGAACGGCTTTCGCCAAAGGGAATGAAAAGGGATTTCAT
>JBJECR010000071.1:0-2866 GCA_051871275.1 Muribaculaceae bacterium
CGGGAAGGCTCTTGTCACATAGCTCGCTATGCTCCTTTGGCTCAAAACAAAACTCGCCTCAAACTATGCAACCTCTGCTTTAACATTTATTATGAAACAGGCTCTTACACTAAACACACTCTTTTTTACGTTATACTGAAAAAGAATAACTGTCTCTTATGAAAATAACCTTTTTAGTACCACCCTCTTTTGATGAAAACAAGCCGGCTGAGAGAACAGCCGGTTGCACTCGTCTTGTGTATGATATGCCTAATATCTATGCTCTCACCGTTGCTGCAGTGTTTGAGCGTGAAGGCTACGATGTGAGATATGAAGACTTTGTGCTTAAACGCAAGAGTAAGGAGGACTGCAAAAAATTCATAGAGAAAGACGACAGTGAGATGTATGTTTTCTGGTCCGTAAACCTTTCAATTGCAACAGATGTGGAGGTGCAAAAACTTATTCACGTAGCTCACCCTCAGGCATACGTGGTGTTTATGGGTCCTGCCGGAACGTATTTCCCGAATTTACTGCTGGACGGCGAAAAATCCGTGATAGTACGCGGAGAACCGGAACTTACGGCTATAGAACTTGCTGCCGCAATAGCAAGGGGTGAAGACTGGAGAACTATTGACGGACTGTTTTACTACGATACTGAAAACAAAAGAGTTACGGCAACAAAGCCGCGACAGCTGAATAAAAATCTTGATGACCTGCCTTTCCCGGCAATACACTTTATAGAGGATTTCCACTTTATGAATCCGAAACTTAAGGTGTCGCCATATATGTCTGTAGTGGCATCAAGAAACTGCCCCTTCCACTGCATTTACTGTGTTCCGAGTTCGCTCACTTTTGCCCGCGAAATAGAGTTTCGTGCACAAAATCCGGGACGTAAGCCGCCTGTGGGATTCCGCTCCGTGGAAAATGTGGTGACGGAGATAGAGTCTCTTGCCGCTAAAGGCTATAAGGCTATAGGCTTTATGGACGATAATTTTATCACCACGGCTAAGCGACTTGATGCTATCTGCGAGCCGCTCCGCAAACACGGAATAGTGTGGGGTTGCCAAGCAAGAGTTGATGCCATCACGGAAGAAGTGGCTAAAATTTTGGCTAAAAGTAATTGCAAATACGTGGATTTGGGAATAGAGTCTTTTAATGACGAAATACTCAAATTTATCCGCAAGGGTATCACGGAAAATCAAATTTATGAGGCTATAAATCTCCTCAAAAAATACGATGTGCCCGTAAAACTTAATATCCTTATAGGTACAAGCCCTATTGAAACGGAGGAAACAATTAAGGACACTTTCCGGAAGGTGAAAAGTCTTAAAGTCGATGCGGTGATGTTTAACATCGTTTCGCCTTTCCCTGCCACGGAGTTTCATGATATGGCTCTCAAAAACGGCTGGATAAAGGGTGGAAAATACACACCTACGGATGTGCAGCGTACGTCTATCCTGGAGTACCCGAATCTCTCCTCAAAGCAGATGGAAAATTTGCTTTTCAGGAATAATATTTCCTTTTATCTCTCTCCGTCTTTTGTGCTGCGAAACATTGTCAAATTCCGTTCGTGGAAAGACTTTGTGATGGCTGTGAAGGCAATAAAAGTGAAACTTTTCGGATAATATATCATGAAACAGGCTCTGAGCACTGTCATAATCACCTGGAATGCGGCAAAATACGTCAAACGTTGTTTTGATTCGCTTTTTGCAGCCACAGCGGGTATGGATAGTGAAATAATAGTGGTGGATAACGGCTCTACCGACGATACTCTGAATCTTATCAATCAGTATTGCAATCGCGGCAATGTGCAGGTGGAAAGGCTTGAAAAGAACACCGGAGTGGCACATGCCAGGAATGTGGGAATACGCAAGTGCAAAGGTGATTACGTCTGGATTTTGGATATAGACACGGAGGTAAACAAGGCGGCACTTGACGCAATGCTCGGCTATATGGATAGCAATCCGGACTGCGGACTTTGTGGTTGCAAGCTGATAAATGCGGCAGGAGAAGTGCAGGAGAGTTGCAGAAAATTTCCGGCACTGAAATATAAGGTCCTTAATGTTTTGAGCACTTTTGCAGCGAATATGAAACTGCAAAAACTCGGTAAATGCATCAATAGTGCAAATGAAAAGCAGTTTTATCACAGCTTGATGGCAGGAAGCGAGCCGGGTGAAGTGGAATATGTCATAGGAGCATGCCAGGTTGTTCGCCGTGAGGCGTTTGAAACCGTAGGCTTGCTTGACGACAAAATTTTTTATGGACCGGAAGATGCGGACTTCTGTTTGCGGCTATCTCAGGCAGGCATGAAAGTGGTTTATATCCCATCCGTCTCCATTCTCCACGATTATCAACGAATGACAAACAAAAAACTCTTTTCCCGCATGAGTTTTCTCCACTTTAAGGCTCTATGCTATTATTGGTGGAAGCATTAGTCTCTTATTCTTTAATAATAAATATAATATCAGCAAGACTGGAATATCGTTTATTGTTGAACGAGAAGGAGATTTGCTGAAGGGTTTTTGTATTGAAAGAATCCAAATAGCTTTTTACTTGAGGTTCAATAAGAGAAAAAGCTCTCTTCATTTTCCATGACTGTTGAATATCCGTTAAATCTATCAGAACAACAAATAATCTATTTTCTGCTCCGAATAAACGAGGACTTTGGTTTTCGTAAAACCATTTGATTAAGGATGTAGGATTATTTTTAGCCTCGTCGATGATATGCTTTTTTGCCGCTGTTAGTTCTGCTATAACTTCTGTATGTCTGTGATTTTCAAGTTCTTCCTTAAGAAAACTATATTGCTCCGAATCAGATAGATTCTTGTCCGGTAGAATATTGAAAGATTTGGCTTTACGTTTAAGCCAAGTAAGTTCATAATAACCC
>JBJECR010000072.1:0-47305 GCA_051871275.1 Muribaculaceae bacterium
AGGTCTACAGGCTTAAGTACCTTCGCCTCAGACACACTCAGTGAAACACTACCCTAAAATAGCTAACATAGCTTTTACTTAGTATTGCAGATAAATAAATGGGACGAGGTCTGAACTGCTTACTTGGATTATTGCAAAGATTATTATGCTGAAAATTATGGCTTTAACGATAGTGCTGCAACGTGCGAAATTATATACGAGTGCATTGCTCACTTTTTGCGGTGTGAAGTGGAGAATCAAGCCTAAAGCCATAACAATGATGATAGTGCTGTAGCCTGATATGATTTGCGATGCTACTTCCGGATGAAAAGCGGTGAAAATTTGAGTGAGCATTTCTCCCACTTTTTCCAGTGATTCCGAACGGAAAAACATAAAGCCGAAAGCCATAAATGTGAATGTGCATAAAACGTTGCAAACATGGCGAATAATTCCTGTTTTTTCATGTTTGGGGATGTGCAGGAGTTTGCACCATATTTTGTGAGCAACGAGAAGCAATCCGTTCCATGCACCCCAGATGATGTACATCCAGGAAGCACCGTGCCAGAGTCCGCCCAGTGTCATGGTTATCATCAGGTTCAGGTGTGAACGGAGAGTACCTTTTCTACTTCCGCCTAATGGAATGTAAAGGTAGTCGCGGAGCCAAGTGGAAAGTGAGATATGCCAGCGATGCCAAAATTCCGTAGGACTTTGTGAGGCGAGGGGAGCATTGAAGTTTGCATCAAATTTATATCCAAGGAGGAGTGCTATTCCTATTGCGATATCGGAATAGCCGGAAAAGTCGCAATAAAGTTGAAGTGTAAAGCCGTATGTGGCAATAAGATTTTCAAATCCGGTGTAAAGAGTAGGGTCATCAAATATTCTGTCCACGAAACCTCCGGAAATGTAATCTGCTATCACGGTTTTCTTCACAAGTCCACACATTATATAAAATAGTGCGGTCCCGATTTGTATTTCCGTGGGTTTGTGATTCCGTGCTATCTGCGGAAGAAGTGTTTTTGCTCTCACCACAGGTCCTGCAAGCAGTGGTGGAAAGAAAGTGAGGAAGAAAATGTAGTGCAGAGCGTTTGAGCAAGGTTTTATGGTGCCGCGATATACATCTACTATATAACTGATTGAGCGAAAGCAGAAAAATGATATTCCGGCAGGGAGAATAATGTCAAAAGGCGAAAAGTCAACGGAGAAAATTCCTGCAAAGGTTTCGCAAAGCATATTGAAATACTTGAAGTATGTGAGCATACCCAAGTTTACGGCAACGTTCAGTCCTACAAGTGCTTTTTTTGCAGTGTCTGAGGTCAAACGGTAAAGAATTTGTGCAAGGACATAGTCGAAAATGCTTACCGCAACGAGGATTATCACGCACATTCCGCTGCACTTGTAGTAAAAGTAAAGCGAAAATAGAATAGTGAAAATCAGACGGATTGTCAGCCTGTTTTGCAGAGTTCTATAAACGGCGAAAAAGGCAGTAAACAGGATAAAGAACAGAGCAGTGTTGAATAGCAATGGTTTTGCAGGGTCAAAGAGCAAATAATTCAATATGTTATTCAGGATGTCAGTCATATTGATTAAGCGTATTTATGATAGCATTGTAAAAGAGGTCTCCATAAAGGAGATAGCCCTTAAAAGAATTGTGGATTCTGTCGCGAGCCATAAGTCCGTTTTCAGCCCACTTTTTTGAAGCGTCTTTTCCACCTGCTACGGCGTAAAAGTCATAGACGGGAATGGAATTTTCGTCGGCGTATTTCAGAATTACGTCTCTCATCTGCTTTACTTTTTCATTAACAATGAGCGTTGAACTTTTCACCCTCCGTTTGCGACCTTTTCTTCTGCGATACGTGGTTTTTGATTTCTGACATTCCATAGGTGTGGTGAGCAGAATTTTTGCATTCGGATTATGACTTCTGATGTTGTAAATCATGTAATCGATATCCGCTTCAAGTTCACTGTCGCTGATTTTGCTGAAAGCCTCGTTTGTGCCAAAAGAGAGAATAATCAGATTCGGACAAAACTGAGAGATGTCAAAACCTACGCTTTGCAGTTCGTTGTAAGTGGCAAAGGTTGCACCATTGTTTCCGATGGTGTGGTATTCGATTCCGGTGTTGCCATAGTGGAGTGAAGCTCCGTAAATTGTGACTTGCTCCAGTGACATAAAGGAAATTTTTGCTGTTACAACGGGTTTGGAGAGGAGTATATCCGTGTAATAGTCCGTTTGTATTATGCAAGGATTCAGAATTATGTCTTCTTCATTTGCGACCATTGAAACTTCCGGTGGAATGGAAGCAAAAATGCGGATTTTGTCAAATTTAGAACCTTCCGGAAGTCGAGTGGTGACAGTGGAGAGCGTAATGTCGAAAGTGGTGGACTGTGGAGTGAAAGCCGTTCCGGTGAATCCCATATCTGTGGTCCAGGGGCGTTTCAGCAGACGTGATGTGGCACAAGTGGCGGAGGTGGTGAAAACGTATGAGTAAGGTTCGTTTGTTCCGCAAATCTTGAGCGGACAAATAAGTCCTCGACCACCGTTGCCGAATTTTTGCTGGAGCAACTCGCGTACGTGTCCCGTGCCAACGTCTGCTTGCAAATGAGAGTCACCGAGGTGAACGATAGTGAATTTACTTTCATCTGCTTTTTGCAGTGCTTCTTTTATGCAACTCCAATCATTGCCTTTAAGGTCTATGATGTTTTGCTCCAAGTTCAGGAAATCATAAACGGAGAGGCTGTCAATGCTTGCGGATGTATCCGTGAGAATGACTTTGCCTTGTCGGATAGAAGCCTGATTGTCGTCTTGAGCGTGTAATATTGCCGGGAATAAGGTGAGAACCAAGGCTATGATAATATGTTTTGTGATTTTCTTCATTTGTCAAGTGCCTTAATGAGTTCTTCCGTGAAAATTTTGCCAAGACGTTTTCCTCCTTTCATGGAAAGGTGAATGTAGTCCTTGTTTGTATCTTTGTTTTCCGTCCATTCCACTATTGCGTCTTTTCCGCCCATAGCCAGTTGCGTGTCCCAGAAAAGAACGCCGAGTTCGCGAGCCAGTTGCCTCTGTGCTTTAATCATAGGCGGAACGGCTCTCATAGTATGAATAGCACCGTTGCGTTTTTCGCCTCTGTCGCCCACGCCCATAATCAAGATGTCTGCATTCGGGTAACATTCGCATATTTTTGCTATATCTTTTTTCAGTGCCTCTTTGAAATACGTATAGTTTAAAACATTTGCGGAGATGGCATTTATTCCGTATTCAATTATTATCAAATCATAATCCACGTATTTTCTCATACCGCTGCATATTGGCAGGGAAATTTGGTGGTGACGTATTCCGGCATAGCCCCTCATTGGCATATTATCCAGTGCAATTCCGGCATTTCCGTCCAAGTATGTACCCAAGAAAGTTATTCCCGGATTTTTTGTGGAGATAGATATGTTATTTGTGTGGGCGTTTACCGTTATTTCCTGTACGGACTCGGAAGCGGTGACGTGTTCCGTGTATGTGGTGTCCGGCAGAGTAATTTTTATGTCTGCGTCTGTTTTGGAGATAAACAGCACTTTTGTTCTGTTCCAAGAATCCAAATAGCGGAATTTTTGTGAGCCCTTAAATATAGACTTTGAATTTTCAGATGATATGCAGTAAGAGCCGGACAGGGTCATGTTAGCAGTGGTATGTATGATTTCTTTTAGTGTCCAGCCGCTGCACTGTAGGTTTACGGAACGACGGAAACCGGGAGTGTCACTGTGCATAGGAGAGAAACCTATTCCGCAGCCACCGTAGATTTCTTGCAGTTCTTCGCGGATATTTTGTGTCAGGATGTCACCTTCAATGTATGAATCACCTATAAAGGCAATACGAGCCGTTTTGTGTGAACATTCGCTCAATGCTCTTTTCAAGTTTGCCAAGCCGCGAGAATCCGGAGTGTAATCTTCAATAACGGGTTCTGTGTGAGTGACAGTGTCTTCCGGCAATTCCGTTCCGATAAATTCAGATGAAATGGTGTCTGTCAAAGTATGTTTGACAGTATCGGAAATGCTGTCTTTTGCGGCGGTTTCACTTTGCAGAAGTTTAGCAATGTCCGGGTCTAAAAGAGATTCCGTGTTTTCCGGAATAGCAGCGGTTTCGGTATCCTCATTTTCTATAATGTCTGAGAAAAAAGAGTAGTCCTTAAAAAATCCCCCCGTAATTTTGTGCAAAGGGAGCAGTGATACTAAAAAAATAATCACAAGTGCTATTGCTAAAATGCTTACGGGATTTGATTTGTTAAAGCGTGACATAATTCAGAGTCTATTAAAACTTACACTTATCGATGTTTCTCAAAAGTGTGAAACACTTGTTTTCCGTTTCCGCCCATTCTTGCTCCGGAATGGAATTTTCCGTTATGCCGCCACCGGTGTATGCACAGTATGAATGATTGTCAAAGTTTACGGAGCGTAGATTTACGTGAGCCGTGAATTTCTTGTGATTTTCGTAGGCTATAAAACCGCCGTAACATTTTCGCGGGTGCAACTCTATTTTGCGGATGTTTTCAAGTGCATTGTCAAGTGGAAAACCGCCGAGTGCCGGAGTAGGGTTTAACTTGTCTAACACTTCCACAAAACTTGTGTTTCCCAGTTTGCCGGAGATAATGTCACAAATATGGCAAACAGGATAAAAATTCAGGTCTTGCTTGTGCTTGATGTCATAGTCAATTCCCATGCTGTCAAGAATTTGCTTGATGTATGATGCTACAAAGTCCTGTTCTATAATATTCTTTTTATCCCATGATTTTGCATCATCTGTTTTGCGAGTTCCGGCAAGTGACATTGTGGAGAACAGCGTGGTCTCTTTGTCGTAATTGAGGAGCAATTCCGGTGACGTTCCCAGCCAAGCACCTGTTTGGGGAGTGAAATAGAGGAAACGGAAAGTATTAGGGTAGCAGTTGAATTGGCGAACAGTGAGCGAGATAAAATCAATGTTAACGTTTTGCTCCGTAAAGACTCTTGAAATCACTGTTTTACCCTTGCTTGTCTTTAATTTTTCAATCAGATTTGTCACATCCGTAATGTATTGTGACTTGTCTGTGCTCTTGCTCCACGTTTGAGGAGTATAATCAAACCTGTAATCCTTGTCTAAAATTTGTTTTGCAGATAGTTCTCTATAAATTTTTATTGAGTCCGTATATTTTGTGAGCCATGGAGATACAATGAAACACTCATCGCTTTTTTTGCCGGATGGGTTTGCGAAAAATGTCATTTTTTCTTTCCCGGGAAGAGCGAAATATGCAAACGGAATATTATTTTTGAGGCATTTCTCCACAGCTTGCAGTGCAGGAATGTCATCGTTTCCCAAATTGCCTAATGAATGTAAATCCGTATAGCTTTTCATCGTTCAATTGGTTCCGCCATAAGTTCAAAAGGCATGGCAGACGTGATTTTTACATTGTAGAAGCAGCCGGTGGTGAGCGGTGTTTCTGATTTTATCAGCACTACAGGGTCAACTTCCGGAGAGTCAAACTCCGTGCGGCCTACATACATGTCTCCTTCCATACCGTCTATGATAACACGCATCACACTGCCAACTTTTGATTCCTGGATTTCTGCGGAAATTTGTTCTTGGAGTTCCATGAGTTTGTCAAGTCTGCGTTGCTTGGTGTTTTCGTCAACGTCATCTGTGAGGTTTTTAGCGGCAAAAGTGTCTTCTTCTTCGCAGTATGCAAATGCACCCATGCGTTCAAAGCGTGCTTCTTTCACGAAATCCAGCAGTTCACGGAAATCTTCTTCCGTTTCTCCCGGAAATCCCACCATAAGTGTTGTTCTGATATGAATGCCCGGAACTTTTTCACGCATAGTCTTGAGTAATTCTCTTGTTTGCTTACCCGTGATGTGACGCTGCATATTATTCAGCACATTGTCGCTGATGTGTTGAAGTGCGATGTCCATGTATTTGCACACATTGCCATATTTCGCCATCACATCAAGTATCTCGTACGGGAATTGGGTAGGGTAGGCGTAATGAAGTCTGATGCTTTCCACACCGGGGATTTGTGCAATGGTTTCAATGAGCTGCGGCAGTCGCATCTCACCGTATAGGTCAAGTCCGTAGCTGGACAAGTCCTGTGCAATAACATTAAATTCTTTTACGCTGCGACTCACGAGCATACGCACTTCATCTGCAATTTCTTCAATAGGACGAGATTTGTATCTGCCTGTGATTAAAGGAATTGCACAGAATGCACAGAAACGGTTACATCCTTCGGCTATTTTCAGATATGCGTAGTGAGATGGAGTGGTGATAGTTCGGTCGTAGTCCGGTGAAAATTTTGGAGAAGATTTTAGCGGTTTTTTGCCCCAATTTTTGCTTTCTTCAATAATTTTTTCCCAGTCAAATTTGCCGTACCATTTATCAACTTCCGGAATTTCTCCCGGCAGTTCTTTTATGTATCTTTCCGAGAGACAGCCCATGACATAGACGTGTTTGTAAACGCCTTTGCTCTTGAGGTTTACCGCCTCCAGAATGGTGTTTATAGATTCTTCTTTGGCATCACCTATAAAGCCGCAGGTGTTTATCACCACTACGTCACCTGCAGGCTTTTTGGGTTCAAAGCACACCTTGTGTCCGAGGTTTTCCAACTTTTTTGTAAGTCGTTCGGAATCCACAAGGTTTTTTGAGCACCCTAAAGATATGATATCAATTTTCATTACCTAAAAGAGACTTTACAAATTCGCGTTTGTGGAATACTTGCAAGTCTGATATTCCTTCGCCAAGACCTATGTATTTTACGGGAATCTTGAATTGGTCCGAAATGCCTATAACCACTCCTCCTTTTGCTGTTCCGTCTAATTTTGTGATTGCCAGTTGATTGACGCTTGTAGCGGCTACGAATTGGCGAGCTTGCTCAAAAGCGTTTTGACCTGTACTGCCGTCAAGCACAAGGAGAATATCGTGTGGTGCATCAGGCACCACTTTCTGCATAACATTTTTGATTTTTGTCAACTCGTTCATAAGTCCGAGTTTATTGTGAAGACGTCCTGCCGTGTCTATAATCACTACATCAACACCATTTGCTTTTGCAGATGAAAGTGTGTCAAACGCCACAGCTGCAGGGTCTGCACCTAATTTTTGTTTTACAACAGGCACTCCGGCACGTTCACCCCAAACATCGAGCTGTTCTATCGCAGCGGCACGGAACGTGTCTGCCGCACCGAGCATAACTTTGTAGCCGGCGGCTTTATAGTTGTGTGCAAGTTTGCCGATGGTGGTGGTTTTGCCTACACCGTTAACACCTACCACCATAATAACGTGTGGAGAGTGTCCTTTCGGGAGTTCGAAGTCTTTCAGTTCTTCGCCTTCCTTGTCGTGAGCAGTAAGCATTTCCACAATTTCATCGCAGAGCATATTGTTCAGCTCGGCATTGCCAACATACTTGTCTCTTTTTACGCGTTCTTTTATTCTGTCCAGAATTTTTACAGTTGTTTCCACGCCAACATCGGAGGATAGGAAAATATCTTCCAGGTCATCAAGAAAATCATCGTCAATAGTGTCTTTACCGGCAAAAAGACGAGTGATTTTACTCAAAATTCCCTCTTTGCTTTTTTCAAGCCCTTTGTCGAGCGTTTCCTTTTTCTTTTCCTTAGAGAAAAAATCAAAAAATCCCATATATTTAATGTTTTATTTATTTCACAACTTATTTTTTGAACATACGAGCCATATCTCTTTTGTCTTCACGCTCTTTGATAGACTGACGTTTATCGTATTCTTTCTTTCCT
Organism: Muribaculaceae bacterium; assembly: GCA_051871275.1. GTDB lineage: Bacteria > Bacteroidota > Bacteroidia > Bacteroidales > Muribaculaceae > CAJUPY01. The sequence continues at coordinate 7,729 of JBJECR010000072.1, forward strand.
CGAGCGAGTGCAATCACAAGTTTTGCATAGCCTCGTTCGCTGATAAACAGTCTCAGCGGAATTATGGAGAATCCGCTTTCTTTTCCGTCTTTTTCCAGGCGTGAAATTTCTTTGCGGTTCAGGAGGAGTTTTCTCTCTCGGCGTTCCGTATGATTATTGTAAGTGCCGTAAAAATACTCTGCGATATACATATTTTTAACCCAAACTTCTCCAAAGTTTACGTAGCAATATGTATCGGAAAGGCTTGCTTTGCCTTCGCGGATGGATTTTATTTCCGTTCCGGTAAGCACAATTCCGGCAGTGAATGTTTCCACGATTTCATAGTCAAAAGTGGCACGGCGGTTTTTGATGTTTATGTCTTTTCTGAATAACTTATTCATAGCTGTAATAATCTCTAATAGTGTGGTGATAGCATAAAGTCAAAGACTGCGTAAATCACCATTGTTGTTGCCAAAAAGCATATCCATGCAATAATGTAAAAAAACGGACGGTCCGTGTTTTCGTTTTGAAAATAATATGCCGAATATGAAATGGGAATAATAACGCAAAATGGGAGCAATGCGAAAATAGTGGATTCTATGGGAGCGAAATTCTTTACTGTTTCTATCAGCACAAGAATTCCCATGCACAAAATGGAGAAAACGCTGATTTTTTCCGCCAATTCCGCTTCTGCCTCTTTGTCTGCAATTTTATTTGTGGCTATCCAAGTGAGTACTTCACGGCTGATGAAAAGTCCTGCAAAGTATGCCGCCACCTCCATGATTGAATATTGGAGAGCATTGCTCAGAGTGAAATTTCCGCCGTAAAAAACTTTTGCAAAGCCGCTTATTGCAAGCAGGGCAAGCAGTGGGAAAAAACCTGTGCGAAGCCATTCGGCACTCGGATAGTTTCTTTCTCCGACGCTTTCCCAGCCCCCTGAAGGCTTGATTATCAGATGCAATATGTAGCCTAAAAATTTCATTTATGATTTTATTCGTATTTACACACAAACACTCCCCGTAGATATTCGCCTGCAGGGGTGTTTCTTTTTCTTTCCACAAAGGTACGCAATTTATTCCAATGTCACAATTTTCTTTCCATATTTATAGTTCAAAATCAAAAAAAAACAGTACCTTTGCGTAACAATAAATAAAATTCTCAAAAATGAACCCTCATAGTCTCGTTTCTATCGCAGACTTGACAAAGGAACAAATACTCCATATCCTTAGTCAGGCAAGATTTTTTGAAGAACATCCGGGGCTTAAAGTGCTTGATGGAAAAGTGGTGGCAACACTCTTTTTTGAGCCATCTACACGCACAAGACTCAGTTTTGAAACCGCTGCAAACAGGCTCGGTGCCAGAGTTATCGGTTTTACGGATGCCAACACCACCAGTTCTTCCAAGGGCGAAACGCTCAAAGACACCATTATTATGGTGAGCAATTACGTTGACGTGATTATTATGCGTCATTATCTTGAAGGTGCAGCCCGGTATGCTACGGAAGTTACGGATATCCCTGTGATAAATGCAGGCGACGGAAGTAACCAACATCCATCTCAGACTATTTTGGACCTTTATTCCATCCTCAAAACGCAAGGTACGCTGGATAATCTTACGATTACGATGGTGGGTGACTTGAAGTACGGAAGAACGGTTCATTCCCTGATTATGGCAATGAAATACTTTAATCCTACGTTTAATTTCGTTGCTTGCGATGAACTGAAAATGCCTCAGGAATACAAAAATTATTGCGATGAGTACGGAATGAAATATTCCGAGCATAAAGAATTTTCACAGGAGGTGATAAATTCTTCCGATATCATTTATATGACACGTGTACAAAAAGAACGCTTTACGGATATCCTTGAATACGAGCGTGTGAAAGACCTCTATTCTTTGCACAACAGTATGCTTGACGGCTCACGCGAAAACTTGAGAATTTTGCACCCGCTCCCGAGAGTAAATGAGATTAACTATGACGTAGATGATAACCCTAAGGCTTACTATTTCCGCCAAGCGAGAAACGGACTTTTCGCTCGTCAGGCACTGATATGTAATGCACTTGGAATAGATATCTTAGACGAAAAAGTTCAACAAAAATACGTAAAATAATAATGACTAATCCGAAATCATCTCTCGCAGTAGCAGCTCTGAAAGACGGCACTGTCATTGACCATATCCCAACAGATGCCCTTTTCAAAGTGGTAAAACTTTTGGACTTGGAAAATTCCAAAAAGCAAATTACTATCGGTAATAATCTTGCCGGTTCTACAGGACTGAAAGGCATCATAAAAATTGCGGAAGTCTTTTTTCCTCAGGAAGTTCTGAACAGAATAGCAATCATTGCACCTAAGGCTGTGGTGAATATTATCAAGGACTATGAAGTGGTGGAAAAACTCAAAGTCGAGTTGCCGGACACTGTGGTAGGACTCGTGAAGTGCGATAATCCCAAATGTATCTGCAATAATGAGCCTATGTCCACAAGATTCCATGTCTTAGACCGTGAAAAGGGGATTCTGAGATGCCACTATTGCAACCACGCAATAAAAACCATTAACGCTACTATTTTATGAAGCAATATTGGCAACCGGGCACAATGATTTATCCGCTACCCGCAGTGATAGTGACTTGCGGTGATTCCATAGCAAACAGCAATATGATTACTGTGGCATGGACGGGTACTGTGTGCACAAATCCCGCGATGTGTTATATCTCCGTGCGTCCGGAAAGGTTATCTCATCACCTTATTCTTGAGAATATGGAGTTTACGATAAACCTTACCACGAAAGATATGGCACGGGCTACGGACTGGATAGGTTGCCGCTCCGGACGTGACTACGACAAATGGAAAGAAACGGGTCTCACACCTGTGGAAGGAGTGAAAAACAGCTGTCCTTACATAGACGAGTCTCCGCTTGCTATAGAGTGTCGTGTAACTCAAGTTCTTCCGCTGGGTAGCCATGATATGATGCTTGCCCAAGTGGTGAACGTTATTGCAGATGAAAAATATCTTGACCCTGAAACAGGCTCGTTTGACTTGTCTAAAGCCGGACTGCTCAATTACAGTCATGGAAACTATTATGAACAGGGCAAACAGATAGGAAAATTCGGCTGGTCCGTTAAAAAGAAAAAGTAAATAAACAGAAAGTAAGAAATATTAAAAATAAAAAACTATTATGCAACGAGACAACACTATTTTCGAGATTATCAACCGAGAACATGAACGCCAGAAAAAAGGTATTGAACTTATAGCGTCTGAAAACTTTGTAAGCGACCAGGTGATGCAGGCAATGGGTTCTTGCCTTACGAATAAATATGCAGAAGGCTATCCCGGACATAGATATTACGGTGGTTGCCAGGTTGTAGATGAAGCAGAAACAGTGGCGATTGAAAGAATCAAGGCACTTTTTGGTGCAGAGTATGCCAATGTTCAGCCTCACTCCGGTGCTCAAGCAAATATGGCGGTGTTTATGTCTGTTCTTAATCCCGGTGACAAATTCCTGGGTCTTAATCTTTCTCACGGCGGACATCTTTCACATGGAAGTCCTGTGAATTTCTCAGGTCTTGTTTTCCATGCGCTTGAGTACAATGTGAAAGAAGATACAGGTCTTGTGGATTACGACCAGATGGAAGAAGTTGCACTCCGTGAACGTCCTAAATTGATAATCGGTGGAGCAAGTGCTTATTCACGTGAATGGGACTATGCACGCATGAGAAAAATAGCAGATGAAATAGGTGCAATCTTTATGGTGGATATGGCTCATCCTGCAGGACTTATCGCAGCAGGTTTGCTTGATAATCCGCTCAAATATGCACATATCGTTACTTCCACAACTCACAAAACACTTCGCGGTCCTCGCGGTGGTATTATTTTGCTTGGCAAAGATTTTGATAACCCGTTCGGAAAGGTTACAAAGAAGGGCGAAATCCGCAAAATGTCTTCCCTTATAGATTCAGCAGTATTCCCGGGTGTACAGGGTGGACCGCTGGAACATGTGATAGCCGCAAAAGCCGTTGCATTTGGTGAAGCACTCCAGCCGGAATATAAGCAGTATCAGCAGCAAGTGGTGAAAAATGCGAGAGTTATGGCTCAAGCACTTATGGATAAGGGCTATAAGATTGTATCAGGTGGCACGGATAACCACTGTATTCTTGTTGACCTCCGCACTAAATTCCCTGAACTCACAGGTAAAGTGGCTGAAAAAGCACTTGTTGAGGCAGATATCACTGCTAACAAAAATATGGTGCCTTTTGATAGCCGTTCTCCATTCCAAACTTCAGGTATCAGACTGGGAACTCCGGCTATCACTACTCGTGGCGCTAAAGAATCACTCATGGGTGAAATTGTGGAAATGATAGATACCGTTCTTTCAAATCCGGAAAATCCTGCAGTGATAGCAGCAGTGCGTGAAAAAGTTAATAAGACTATGTCTGAATATCCAATGTTTGCTTATTAAGAGACTGTTTTTGCATGACATTAGGAGCATTATTCGATTTAGACGGTGTCTTAATAGACAGCGAACGTCTTTATACGCAATTTTGGGCGGAAGTAGGAGTAAGGTTTTCAATACCTTCTCCTACGTTAGCTCTTGATATAAAAGGAACTACACTTAAAGATATTTTCTCCAAATATTTCCCGGACGAAGGTGTTCAGAGTCTTTTGAGAAAGGAAATAGTGGATTTTGAAGCAAATATCGTATATCCTGTATATGACGGCGTAAAACGCTTTATTTCAGAACTTAAGGAAGCCGGATTCAAGACGGCGATTGTCACGAGCAGTAACGACAAAAAAATGTTGCAGCTTTTTGCCCAGCAACCTTGGATGAAAGAAAGTTTTGATGCCATTATCACGGATTCAAATGTGAAAAATTCCAAGCCTAATCCTGAAGGATATCTGCTTGCAGCAAAGATGATTGGTTGTGACCCGAAAAATTGCTATGTTTTTGAGGATTCGCTTCAAGGTCTTGCTGCCGGGCACAATGCAGGTGTCGGTGCGGTGATAGGTCTGGCAACAACGTTGCCGCATGAATCACTTGAAGGCAAAGCAGATGTGATTTTCAATTCATTCGCAGAAATTTCATTGGCGAGACTTCCGGCTCTGTGAAAATAATGAAAACGGATAGAATAACACTCCGACCGTGGAGTGAAACAGATGCTGAAGCTCTATATAAATATGCGAGTGATGAGGATGTAGGGCCGCGTGCAGGGTGGCAGCCTCATGCCTCAAGAGAAGAAAGCCTTGAAATAATTAGAACTGTTTTTAATAATCCTACAACCTGGGCTATAGTGCTTAATGAAACAGACGAGGCTATTGGTGCCATAGGCTATGGTCCATCTTGCGACTGCTCGCTTCCGGCAAGAGAAGGTGAGCCCACGGTGGGCTATTGGGTGGGTAAACCGTATTGGAATTCCGGTATTTGCAGTGAAGCACTGATGCTTATGCTTGACTATGTGAGGAATAATACTGCTATTCCGTCGCTTATCAGTGGACATTTCGTGGATAATCCTGCATCCGGGCGAGTAATGGAAAAATGCGGTTTTGTTGCCACAGGTGATTTTTGCTATGATGAATCGCTTTTCACAGGCAAAAACAGACCGATACGCGTTCTCCGGTGCGTTTTACGGTAAAGACATTGTGTTTGGCAAGCAAAATCTGATTTTACCTGATATTTTACCTGATATAAGACAAAAATAAGGCAATAAAGGGTAAAAAAGATTGAGAAAAATAGGGGATATGTGCGATAAAAATGCTAAATTTGCAACATAAAAGTATAGGTGAAGTGTGTCTTGAGTGGCATCTTCGCTCCTTTTTGATTGTAAATACCTGATTATTAACTAATTTTATTTAATAAATAATACCATTTATTATGAATATTTCTCATATTGAACACATCGGTATAGCAGTTCCGTCACTTGACGAAGCTATTCCATTTTACGAAAACATTCTTGGTTTTAAATGTTTCGCAATTGAAGAAGTTGCAGACCAAAAAGTACGCACAGCTTTCTTCCAGGTAGGTCAAACAAAAATAGAACTCCTTGAAGGAACAGCAGAAGACAGTGCAATCAGCAAATTTATTGCAAATAATGGCGGACGTGGTGGCATCCAGCACGTAGCTTTCGCTGTTGAAGATGGTGTGGCAAATGCACTTGCAGAAGCAGAAGGAAAAGGTTGCCGTCTTATAGACAAAGCTCCTCGCAAAGGTGCAGAAGGACTCAACATCGCATTCCTTCACCCGAAATCAACTGTTGGTACACTCGTAGAACTCTGCGAAGACCCAAAGAAATGCGGTTGCTAAAACGTGGCGAATAAAATCTATTTATCAAAATATTAAACCAAAAGACACTTAGCAAAATGAGCAGTCAACTTGAAAAAGTAAAAGAGCTTATTGCACTGCGTGAAGAGGCTCGCCTCGGAGGTGGTCAAAAAGCTATCGACAAACAGCATGAACGCGGTAAATACACTGCACGTGAACGTATCGCACAGCTCCTTGATGAAGGTAGTTTTGAAGAACTTGACATGTTTGTTCGTCACCGTTGTACAAACTTCGGACAAGAAAAGAAATCATATTTGGGCGACGGCGTTGTAACCGGTTACGGTACAATCGAAGGTCGCCTCGTTTATGTTTTTGCACAAGATTTTACAGTTTTTGGCGGTAGCCTTTCAGAAACAATGGCACTCAAAATCTGCAAAATTATGGATATGGCAATGAAGATGGGTGCCCCTGTAATCGGTCTTAACGACTCAGGTGGTGCACGTATTCAGGAAGGTATTAACGCTCTTGCCGGCTATGCTGAAATTTTCCAGCGTAACATTATGGCATCCGGTGTTATTCCACAGATTTCCTGTATCCTTGGTCCATGTGCCGGTGGTGCCGTATATTCTCCTGCATTGACAGACTTTACTATTATGGCAAAAGGAATTTCTTACATGTTCCTCACAGGCCCTAAAGTAGTAAAAACCGTAACAGGTGAAGATGTAACACAAGATGCACTTGGTGGTGCTGAAGTTCACTCTTCAAAGAGCGGTGTGGCTCACTTCGCAGCAGAAGATGGTGAAGATGCACTTAAGATTACACGTAAACTCTTCAGCTACATTCCTCAAAACAACCTTGAAGAGGCTCCACTTGCAGAATGTACAGACCCGATTGACCGTCTTGAAGATTCACTGAATGAAATTATCCCGGATTCCGCAAACCGTCCATACGATATGTATGAAGTTATCGGTGCAATTGTGGATAATGGTGAATTCCTTGAAATCCAACGTGACTATGCAAAGAATATTATCGTAGGTTTTGCTCGATTCAACGGTCAGAGCGTAGGTATTGTTGCAAACCAGCCGAAATACCTTGCAGGTGTGCTTGACTGCAACGCTTCTCGCAAGGGTGCACGCTTTGTACGTTTCTGCGATGCATTCAATATTCCATTGGTAACACTTGTTGACGTTCCGGGCTTCCTTCCGGGTACAGGACAAGAATACAATGCAGTTATCCTCCACGGTGCAAAATTGCTTTACGCTTACGGCGAAGCAACAGTGCCAAAAGTAACGGTGACATTGCGTAAGAGCTACGGTGGTAGCCACATTGTGATGAGCTGTAAACAACTCCGCGGCGATATGAACTATGCTTGGCCGACTGCAGAAATTGCAGTTATGGGTGGTGCAGGTGCAGTGGAAGTGCTTTACGCAAAAGAGGCAAAAGCAGCAGAAGACCCTGCAAAAGTGCTTGCAGAAAAAGAAGAAGAATACAACAAACTCTTCTGCAACCCATACAATGCTGCCAAATACGGCTATATTGATGACGTAATCGAACCGCGTAACACTCGTTTCCGTATTATCCGTGCATTGCAACAGCTTGCTACAAAGAAGGTAACAAATCCAGCCAAGAAACATGGCAATATTCCATTGTAAAAAATGAAAAAGAGTTTATTAATATTTCTCATTGCCGTATTAGGATTTTCAACCGGTGCATTTGCTCAGAGCCGCAGCGGATTGAAAATCAATGAGGTGATGGTAATCAATGAAGACAACGCTATTGACGATTTCGGACAGCGTCACGCTTGGGTTGAACTTTTCAACTCTACTCATGCTCCTCTTGAAATCTCCAGCGTCTATATCACTGATGATAAAAAAAATCCAACCAAGTATCCTGTGCCATTAGGCGACGTGAATACGCGTATCCCTAAACGCCAGCACGTAATTTTCTGGGCAGACGGTTGTCCTTCACGTGGTACTTTCCACTTGAATTTCACACTTAAACCCGGACAGGAAAACTGGATTGGTGTTTATGATGCAGACGGTATCACTCTTATTGACGAAGTAACAGTACCGGCAACTTTAGGTGCAGGTGAATCATACGCTCGTACAGAAGATGGCAAAGGTACTTGGGAAGTAAGAAATGACCAAGGTGAAAAATACGTCACCCCGTCCAGCAACAATGTTATCCGTGATGTTAACGATAAGATTGAAACATTTGCAAAACAAGACCCACACGGATTTTCCATGGCACTTATGGCTATGGGTGTAGTTTTCTCCGCACTCTTGGTTTTGTGCCTCAGCTTCTTGTTAATCAGTAAGATTGGTAGTGCCGTTGCTCGTCGCAACAAGAGAGAATCTCACGATAATGCAACAGAAGTTCCCGGTTCTGCAGCAGATTCCGGTGAAGAAATCGCAGCAATCGTGATGGCACTTCATGAACATCTTGATGCTCACGACAAAGAATCTACAATTCTTACCATCAACAAAGTACGCCGCAGCTATTCACCTTGGAGCTCCAAGATTTACGGTATGCGTCGTATGCCTAAATAAATCATTTTTCAAGACTCAAATTTTTTCAAGAAACAAAAAAATGAAAGAATATAAGTATAAAATTAATGGTAACACCTACAACGTGTCAATCGGTGATATTGATGACAATGTCGCTCAAGTGGAAGTAAACGGTGTGCCTTACAAAGTTGAGCTTGAAAAAGCTCAGGCTGTAAAAGTAGTATCTGCACCGCGTCCATCTGCAGCACCTCGCACGGAATCCGGCAATAAGGTGATTTCCAAACCAAGTGTTTCCGGCGGTGCAAACTCAGTAAAAGCTCCCCTTCCGGGCGTAGTATTGTCTGTACAAGTAAAAGAAGGCGATACTGTGAAAGCAGCAGATACTGTAATCGTACTTGAAGCAATGAAGATGGAAAATGCTATTCACGCAGGTCGTGACGGCAAAATCAAAACCATCAATGTTAAGCAAGGCGATTCCGTACTTCAAGACGACGTACTTATCGTAATTGAATAATTCTCACCCTAAAAGAACACATATTAAAAAATGGAACAATCTTTTGGTGATTTTATAGTATCGAACTTGACACAGTTCTGGGAATTTACCGGCTTCTATAATGCCACTTTCCCGCACTTTGTCATGCTCGCCGTAGGTTTGTTCTTCATTTGGCTTGCCATAAAGAAGAATTTCGAACCTATGCTTCTTGTGCCAATCGGCTTCGGTATTTTGATTGGTAATATTCCGTTTAACACGGAAGCAGGACTTGAAATCGGTATTTACGAACAGGGTTCTGTACTCAATATTCTCTATAATGGTGTAAGTGCAGGTTGGTATCCGCCACTCATTTTCTTGGGTATCGGTGCCATGACAGACTTCTCTGCTCTTATTGCCAATCCTAAGTTGATGCTCATCGGTGCTGCGGCACAGTTTGGTATTTTTGGAGCATATATGGTGGCTCTTGCCCTTGAATTTGCTCCGGATCAGGCAGGTGCGATTGCAATTATCGGTGGTGCAGACGGTCCTACTGCAATCTTCCTTTCATCTAAGCTCGCTCCAAACTTGATGGGAGCTATTGCAGTGTCTGCGTACTCATATATGGCACTTGTTCCTGTAATCCAGCCGCCGATTATGCGACTTCTCACAACAAAGAACGAGCGTCTTATCAAGATGAAACCGGCACGTGCGGTGTCACAAAACGAGAAGATTATCTTCCCAATCGTAGGTCTTCTTCTGACATGTTTCGTGGTGCCGACAGGTCTTCCATTGCTGGGTATGCTCTTCTTTGGAAACTTGCTCCGTGAATGTGGCGTGACAACTCGTCTTGCAAAGACTGCAAGCAACTCACTCACAGATATTGTCACAATCCTTCTTGGTATGACAGTAGGTGCTTCTACGCAGGCTACTACATTCCTTACAAAGGAAACAATTTTTATTTTCTTCCTTGGATTTATGGCATTTATCATTGCCTCCACTTCAGGTGTATTGTTCGTGAAGATTTTCAACTTGTTCTTACGCAAAGATCAGAAAATCAATCCGCTTATTGGTAATGCAGGTGTTTCTGCCGTTCCAATGTCTGCACGTATTTCAAACAACCTCGGACTTGAATATGATCCGTCAAATTATCTTTTGATGCACGCTATGGGTCCGAACGTTGCAGGTGTGATTGGTTCTGCAGTAGCGGCCGGTGTACTCCTCGGCTTCCTCGCATAATCATAGCATACAGGATAACAAAAAAGTGGCTGAATATTGAGTTATTCAGTCACTTTTTTGTATTGTTGAAATAATCACCAAGGGATACCGTAATTGTCAGCGTTTTCTTCTTCCATAAGCAGATGTTTCTGGTCTAACTTGGGAATTGCTTTTGCACTTACGAGTCGAACTCTATAGTAATTGCTGTAATTAGGGTCTTCAATTTCCGCACGGCGGGCTTTGCTCATCTCCAGGTATTCCGGATTTATTTCAAGTCCCAAATATTTTCTATAAAGCAAATTGGCGGCAATACCTGTTGTCCCGCTACCATTGAAAGGGTCTAAAATCCAGTCTCCTGCTTTTGTGCTTGCTTGGATTATTCGTGCAAGAAGTGGAAGTGGTTTTTGTGTCGGGTGTTTTGCGATGCTTTTTTCCCAGATAGCCGCAGATTGCATTTGCCATACGTCACGCATTTGCTTGTCTTTATTGAGGCTTTTCATCAGTTCGTAGTTGAAATAATGCGGCTTGTCTTTGTATTTTCTTGCCCAGATGATAAATTCTGTGGAATACGTGAAGTACCGGCAACATATATTTGGTGGTGGATTTGTTTTAGCCCAAGTGATTACATTTAGTACTTTAAAGCCTAATTTTATCAGTTGTTGCTGTACACTGAAAATATTGTGGTATGTTCCGCTGACCCAAATAGTACCGGTATCTTTGAGGTGCTCCCTGCAAGCCGTAAGCCATTTCAAATTAAAGAGATTCATTTCTTCAATGCCGATAGGCTTGTCCCAATCACCTTTATCAACACACGCAACTTTTCCTCCTTTACATGTAATACCTCCATCTGAAAGAAAGTAAGGTGGGTCTGCAAAAATCATGTCAAAGTGAAAATCAAACTTTGATAATGTCTCTATACAGTCACCTTCAATCAACGTGAAATCACCACTTTTGGATTTATAAAAGGATGGTATCATAGGGTTTTTATTTCATCTATAAATGATTTTAATGAGGTGAGATTATAAACTTTGGGTATGTTAAGATAGGCTTCCTGCAATTTATTTCTTGCATCTTTCCATCCAATACCGTCCGTAATCCAAACAAATTCAAATCCGGGGACGGAATTAATTTTCGGTGCTATCTCAGAATAAGACCTTGCAACTTCATTTAGTTTAGAACCTCCAATACTATAAAAATTTACTTCAATAAGAAAAGTTTTTGATTTGGTTCTGATAGCAAAGTCAAAACGTTTTTTATCTGTGCCAAGTGCTTTTTCAATATCGTTCCATTTAGAGGATGAAACTTGCTGTTCATATTCGATATTGTTAAAGGAAAAAATATTGGCAATGCTTTTTTCCATCAAGCAACCGCTGCGATTCTTCCTAGCATTTGTATCAAGTCCGGTTTCAATACCAAAAACATAATCATTCAAATCCTTTATGGTTTTGGACTCAAACAAGTCTTTTAGTCCGGTTTCTATCAAAAATGAAATGATTCCATCTACGCTTTCAAAATAATTGTTCATCTTAACAATGTTGCCTTGTTTGTCAAGCACTAATTTATTCCCATTGCTTCTTATAGCAATAAGAATATCTAAAACGTTAAAAGCGGATTTGTCTCTATTCCATATTGTCTCAACGCTTCGTCTCATATCCTTTGAGCCAATCAAGCTGTTTAGCATACAAAGGCTCAATTTTATGTCATTAACGTTGGATTTGATTTTTTCAAAATCACAAAAGAAATCTAATGTTTGGTTTGTCTCTTTGAGTTGAGACATAAACAAATTGAAATCCTTATTCATAAAGAACTATGGTATAATAAGTTTAGGTAAAGAATGGATGTTGATAGAAGAATTTTGAATTTTTGGAATTCTTTTTCTTTCGGATAAAATATAATTGTGAACAATAATTTCATTTATTTTACCCCTTTTGTCCGGATTGCAGTTTATGCTGCGAGATGCCAAAACACGCTCAATGTGGTATTCTGAATATAATAAATCAAAATATCCTATTGAATTACTCTCTTTACTATCTGAATTGCTTAACAAAAAAGAATGACCTAAATCATTAATTATGTCACAAAATTTTTTAAGCCTTACTTGCGAATCATCATTGAACGATTCTTTTGAATAACTTACAAAACTTGATGTGTTGCTTATAGGGCGATATGGAGGATCTAAGTAAAAAAGTGTATAGCCATTGGCATATTTAAGAGTGTTTTCAAAGTCTCCGCAGATTATTTCCACTCTATTTAAGATTTTGCTATCTTCCAATAATGTATTGATATCGCAAATGGTAGGATTGGAATATTTACCGAAAGGGACATTAAATTTTCCGGATTTATTAACTCTATACAACCCATTAAAGCATGTTCTATTGAGAAAAATAAATAATGCAGCATTATCTATATTACTCAGATTTTTGGTATTATATATCTCTCTTTTTTTTAAGAAAAAGTCTTTTCTTTCTTCTTCAGAGGTTTTGCTATAATACTCATTTTCAATGTTTTTTAGTGTTTGAATCAGAGCGTGTGCATTGTCTCTGATGGTCTTATAGCAATTTATCAAATCCGGGTTAATGTCATTTATAATAGCTTGTTTAATATTAGGAAAAGATGATAACAAATGAAATAGCATAGCACCTCCGCCCACAAATGGTTCAATGTAGGTAACATCTTTATGCTTGTAAAAATTCGGTGGTAAAAAATCCGTAAGTTGGGATATTAATTTACCTTTACCACCTACCCATTTAACAAAAGGTTTTGACACTATCTTTTCTTTTTGTTTTACTTTACAAATTTACTAATTATTTGTTTTATTATGTCGCAAAAATAATAATTATTTTTGTCTTTTATACAATATAAATTTACTAATTTTGCAATGTGAAACAAAACAACTGTTTGGATATTGTAAAATAAGCAGTTACGCGTGATGCGTGCTGCGAATGTTTGAACTCAGGAAGGCAAAAATTGTCTTTCTAAATCTTTTATATATTTTTTTTAATGTTCTAATATTAATAATAATGGAAAATTCAAAATCAAACAATAGTGACAATATCCATAACATTGACGTGAATGTGATTTGCGATTTTTTTATCAGAAATCATCGTCAAGGACCCGGAAGTGATGAATGTACGCAAAAAGCCTACGGATTTTTGAACAACATTGACGGCAATTCCTTGATTTTAGACCTTGGTTGCGGCACCGGTACTCAATCCTTTGCTTTGTCTAATATTTCTCGTGCAAAGATAATTGCAATAGATTTATTTGAGCCGTTTATCAATGTGCTTAATGCTAAATCTTGCGAAAAATCTTTGCAGGATAGAGTTATAGGCAGAGTAGGGAGCATGGACGATTTGCATTTTGAGAAAGAAAGCATAGATGCTATATGGTGCGAGGGTGCTATTTACAATATAGGATTTAAGAAGGGTATTACGTACTGGCGAGATTTTCTCAAAAGCGGTGGATATCTTGCTGTTTCTGAAAGCGTTTGGCTGACAGATGAGCGTCCTGAAGAGATTCAATGTTTCTGGGACGAATGTTATCCTGAAATTGACACTATAGATGCGAAAAAGAGGCAATTAGAGGAGTCCGGCTACAAAGTAATTGGCTCTTTCGTGTTGCCTGAAAATTGCTGGACAGACAACTATTATACTCCTATGGAGGAAATAAAATGTCAATTTTTGCAAAATAATTCAGGTAATGCTTTTGCTGAGAGTTTCATTTCTCATATAACACATGAGGCTGAACTTTATGCTAAGTACAGCAAATACTATGGTTATGCCTTTTTTATTGCACAAAAAATGTGATACTTCTGAAGGCTGACAAATGCTTATGAGTATTTATGATAGCCGACTAAAAAATGAGGGTGACGGAAAAATTTATTTTCGCCACCCTCATAATTATTATGAAAAAGTAAATTTTTATTCTTCTTCGTTCTTTTCTGCGTATTCCTTGAGGAGTTTTTCCTGAACATCACCCGGAACGAGTTCGTATGAAGCGAACTTCATAGTGAATGAAGAACGTCCACCGGTGATAGAACTTAAAGCAGTAGAGTAAGAAGACATTTCTTTGAGAGGCACTTTGGCATTGATTTTTTCAAATCCGTTTTCAGAAGCCATACCCATAATGATAGCACGGCGTCCTTGGAGGTCACTCATCACGTCACCCATCACATCACCCGGAACCATTACTTCAACGTCGTAAACAGGTTCAAGGATTTTCGGGTTTGCATTGCGGAATGCTTCGCTGAATGCGTTACGTCCTGCAAGTTTGAATGAGATTTCGTTTGAGTCAACCGGGTGCATCTTACCATCGTAGATGCAAACGCGGACGTCGCGAGCGTATGAGCCTGTGAGCGGACCTTGTTCCATACGTTCCATAAGTCCTTTCACGATAGCCGGAATGAAGCGAGCATCAATAGCACCACCTACGATACAGTTGCAAACCACGAGTTTGCCACCCCAATCCAATGGAATTTCTTGAGTGTCGCGAACGTTCATTTTGTATTCCTGGTTGCCGAAGCGGTAGGTATCCGGAGCCGGCATGCCTTCTTCGTATGGTTCTATGATAAGGTGAACTTCACCGAACTGTCCTGCACCACCGGACTGCTTTTTGTGGCGGTAATCTGCACGAGCGGCTTTAGTGATAGTTTCACGGTACGGAATCTTTGGCTCTTCAAAGATGATAGGCAATTTATCGTTGTTTTCAACACGCCATTTGAGTGTGCGGAGGTGGAATTCGCCTTGACCGGAGAGAATGGTTTGTTTGAGTTCTTTGGACTGAACAATTTCCCATGTCGGATCTTCTTCGTGCATACGAGTGAGGATTGCACTGAGTTTTTCTGAATCGCTTTCAGTGACAGGGCGGATAGCTCTCTGATATTTAGGAGCAGGGTATTTAATGAAGTCAAATGCGATGTCGCAGCCTTTTTCGTTCAGAGTGTTGCCTGTGCGAACGTCTTTGAGTTTTACTGTAGCACCGATATCGCCGGCACAAAGTTTATCCACTTGTGTCTTAATCTGTCCGCATACGCAGTAAATCTGTGCAATGCGTTCTTTGCTACCACGGCTTACGTTATCAAGATCCACACCTGTTGTGAGTGTACCGGACATAACTTTGAAGTACTGTACTTCACCGATGTGCGGTTCAACGGTGGTTTTGAACATGAAAATGCTGAGAGGACCGTTTTCGTCAGGTTTAACCTCATTGCCTTCAGTATCAATAGGAGCAGGCATATCTTCCACGAAAGGAACAACGTTTCCGAGGAATTCCATCATACGTCTCACACCCATATCTTTAAGTGCGCTTACACAGAATACAGGGTAGATGGAACGGTCGATAAGTCCTTTGCGGATACCTTCACGCATTTCGTCTTCGCTAAGGTGACCTTGTTCAAAGAATTTTTCCATGAGAGTTTCATCGTTTTCAGCAGCTGCTTCCACGAGTTGCTGATGAAGCTCTTGTGCTTTATCCATTTGGTCCGCAGGAATGTCTTCAATAGTAGGAACACCGCCGTCCGGACCCCATGAATATTTCTTCATAAGGAGAACGTCTATCATAGAGTTGAAACCTGCACCACAAGCGAGCGGATACTGAATTTGAACAACTTTAGGGCCGAAAATTTCACGCATTTGTTCAATAACGTTGTCAAAATCGGCTTTTTCACCGTCAAGCTGGTTGACAGCGAAGATTATAGGTTTTTTAATGGAAGAAGCTGTTCTGAAGATGTTTTGTGTGCCAACTTCCACGCCGTACTGTGCATTGACAAGGATAACACCTGTGTCTGTAACGTTGAGGGCTGTGATAGCGTTTCCAACGAAGTCGTCGGCACCCGGGCAGTCAATCACATTGAGCTTTTTGTTAAGGAACTCAGCATAAAAAATTGTTGAAAAGACGGAATATCCGTATTCTTTTTCAACAGGGAAATAGTCGCAAACAGTGTTTTTAGCGTCAATGCTTCCGCGACGTTTTATAACTCCACACTCGTAAAGCATAGCTTCAGCAAGTGTGGTTTTACCCGAGCCTTTGCCACCAAGCAAGGCAATGTTTTTGATTTCATTAGTGCGATATACTTTCATGTCTGTTGAGAATATCTTTAAGTTAGTTTTAGGTTAATTTTCGTGTTAGTTTGTAAAACGCCCGCAAATTAGTAATTTTTTTTGAAATAATTACTATAAAATTGTATGTTAAAAAACATATTATTGACCGGAATACGCAGTTTTAAGCATTTTTTTGCCAATTTCAGGCGTAAAGTGAATATTGTCGAAGAACGTCATGGTGCCGTCAAAGGCAGGGGCAAAATTGCTTAGGTCGCATACGTTTTCTTTGCCGAATATGCTTATTATCACTTGTTTATCTTCTTCGCAAAGCACGGAATAGTCTCCCATAGGTCCAAGAATTATTTTGTAATCCGTGCCGTGTTTGTCAAAAAAGCGGCGAATTTCTCGTAAAAAAGAAATATGTGCCTTGGTTGCTCTGCAATCCGTGGTGTGGAATAGTTTCGGGTCAAAAACGGGGCACAATCCTTTTTCGGGATTATGTGCGTAAAGGGTGTCTCGAGCAGTAAAGTATGTTTCATTTGTAGTGGCATCGTATCCGTCAATCACGGTGTTCAGAAAGCGGACTTTTTTAGTATCTTCGCCTTCAGGAAATTTGCCGGTGAATTTGTAATTAAAAATACACTTAAACATACTCCAATCCAGGAATCGGTTCAGGTAATAGTAGTGAAACTTAGGAGCATAAATATAGCCGTCCAGTTGCCATGGTATTCGGTATGAAATGTATTCGCTCCTATCTGTGAAAAATATGCCCGGCATTTCCATTACTGCGTATTTTATGGAGTCGCCTTGCTCGTCTATAAACCGTAATTTAAGGTAAATTCCTTCCGGTGTTTCGTTTGAGGCATCAAAGTGGAAAATTCTTGCATCAGCTCCAATATGCTTTGCCCAGTCTGAAGCTCTGAAATATATTGTGCGTGAACTACCAAGGATAAAAGCATTGTAATGCTGTGTCTCACGGTTTTCAATATAGGCACGAGTGCTGAGGTAGCCTTTGTTAAACGGGAAAACAGAACCGAAGGCAGGACATGGCTGATGTGAGCGAGCCACAGCAAAAGGGTCAATAATTATGTACAGCAGCAAGAGTGCCACAAGGGGAATTGTGGCTAAAAGTGTTTTTATCACGAATATATTTATACTGCCGTTTTTCATTATTCTTTAGAATTGAAAATAAATAAATTCTGCGGAAGATTCGTCAACTGCAAACACTATTGCATATATAATAAATGTGTATAGAGTCCAACGTGCTATTGCCGGTAATTGCAAATCAAGTAGCGGAGAATCTTTATGCCTGTAAATAAATTCAACTGTCATCATCACGGCAACCGTGAAAAGCGGGGTGATTCCCGTGGGCATACTCAGCAGTGCGGGTGTGAAAATGTGGCTTACTATGTCGCCTATTTCAGCCACTGAGGGTGAACGGAAAATGATGAAAGACAAAAAAGATATAAACATCGTCATAACATACCCAAACACATTAAATTTGTAGTCTTTTTTGCCGTTAATCATTCTTTCCGAAATAAATGCCACAGCCCAGAATGCACCCCAAAGGATGTATGTCCATGCGGCACCATGCCAAATGCCGGAAATAAGAAATACTATAGCGATATTTAGATATGTTCTTCTTTTTGAACATCTGGAGCCGCCAAGTGGAAAATACACATAGTCTCGCAGCCAGGTCATAAGCGAAATGTGCCATCTACGCCAGTATTCACTGATTGTGGAAGCAAAATAGGGGTAGCGGAAATTTGTGGAAAGACGTATTCCAAACAGTTTTGCACTGCCTATTGCTATATCGCTGTAGCCGGAAAAATCACCATAAATCTGAAAGCAGAATAAGATGAGTGCGAGCAAAACGGTGCTACCGTTGTAAAACTCGACGTCAGACAAAATGCGGTCCACATACACTCCGCAAAGGTCTGCCACAGCCACCTTTTTGAATAGTCCCCATAAAATCTGCCTCATTCCGTTCACGGCAGTATTGTAGTCCCACTGCCTAGGTCTTAAGATTTGTGGCAGAAGGTTCACGGAGCGTTCTATAGGTCCGGCAACGAGTTGCGGAAAAAAGGCAATGTATGTGGAAAATGCCACATAATCACGTGTAGCATCTATTTTTCCGCGATATACGTCAATGGAGTATGATATTGCTTGCAAGGTGTAGAAAGAGATGCCAACAGGTAGAATGATGTTCAGTGTTAAAAAGTCTGCCGTCAAGCCGAAGTTGCTGAAAAGCATTTGGACATTTTCTGCAAAAAAGTTAAGGTACTTGAATGTGAAAAGAACGGCAAGATTTAGGATGATGTTTATTGTGAGCCACCTTTTTTTATTTTCCGAGGAGAAAATTTTCAGTCCGGTGTAAAATGTAGTGAAAGTGGTGAAAATAATCAGTCCCAGAAAACGCCAATCCCACCAGCCGTAAAACACATAACTTGCAGCCAGAAGGAGCAAATTTTGTACTTTAAGCCTTTTTCCCAATAAGTACCAATAAATAAGGAATACTATTGGCAGAAAAATTGCGTATGTGATAGAGTTAAAAGTCATTTCAGTGCAAAAATACTACTTTTTTGTTTTTTGAAGAATATATTCCGTGAAAAAATAATTGTGAAAAAATTTGGGAGATAAAAAGAAAATGCGTAACTTTGCACTCGCAAACGGCAAAAGTGCAGTTTGAATGGCGGGATAGCTCAGTTGGTTAGAGCGTCGGATTCATAACCCGGAGGTCTCGAGTTCAATTCTCGATCCCGCTACAAAAGAAGATGCGTCACATTGTGGTGCATCTTTTTTTGTGCGTTTTTTTTCAAAATTTATAGTATTTTGTGAAAAAATGCGTAAATTTGCAGCGAAAATGGTGCTTACCAAGGCTACCCGATAGAGGGGATGCTGCTCAAAAGGGAATCAGGTGAGAATCCTGAACAGTCCCGCTGCTGTAAGTCCTGTAAAGCATTTTTGCAATTAAGTCACTGAATATCGGTAAGATATTTGGGAAGACGCAAAAGTGAGGATAAGTCAGAAGACCTGCCATTTTTAATATTTTTCTGTCGGAAACTTGCGAGGACGAGTGAGAAGATATTAAAGAACCTGTGGCAGGAGGCTGTTGCACGCTTAGATATTATAAGGGTTTCGGAGTGCGTATATCCTGGTACAGGCAAATTCAAAAATATTTTCTTTAGAGTAAAACTTTTTTTCTCGCTTTTTCAGGCAGGATGTATTGGAAATATTAACTGTCAAACGAGCGAGAATTGATGAGTTTTAGTAAAAGCATTTGCTACGTGGCGATTGCGGCACTGTGCGTCGTGCCATGCTACGGGCAAGAGATGAAAGACAGCGTGCAACTGTCTGAAATAGACGTATATGGCAAACGGAGAACAATAGATGAAATTGTTTCCGTGCAGCGCCTATCCGGTGATGAGCTGACGAGAATGAACAGCTTGTCTGTTGCCGATGCATTGAGGTATTTTTCCGGTGTACAAGTAAAAGATTATGGTGGTGTTGGTGGTATTAAAACTATCAATGTCCGTTCTATGGGTACAAACCACACAGCTGTAAGCTACGATGGTGTGATGCTCGGCAATGCACAAAACGGTCAGATAGACTTAGGGCAGTTTTCACTTGACAATGTAGAGGTGATATCTCTTTATAATGGCAACAAAACGGATATTCTCCAGCCTGCACGTGATTTTGGCAGTGCGGCATCCGTTTATATCCGGACACGTCGACCGGAATTTAAGGTAAATGAGACATACCATGCTCGTGCGACATTCAAAACAGGTTCTTTTGACTTGATAAATCCTTCAACACTTATAGAACTGAAATTGTCGGAAGATGTATCTGCACAAATGAGTGCAGAGTGGCTAAATTCATCGGGTAAATACAAGTTCAGGTACCGACGTGTAAATCCTGCCGGTGAACTTGCTTACGATACAACAGCCGTGCGGCAAAACGGAGATATAAATGCCACAAGGCTTGAACTGAATATAAATGGAAATCTTCCGGCAGGTAGCTGGAATATAAAAGGATACACCTATAACTCCGAGCGAGGTGTGCCGGGAGCAATAGTTAATAATGTGTGGCGGCGTGGAGAACGCATTTGGGATACAAACAGTTTTATTCAAGGCGGTTATGAGAATTCTTTCGGACGTTTTTCACTGAAAACAAATTTGAAATATGCTTTTTATCGCACACACTATGTGAATAATGATGACAAGCTTGTGAAAGTAGATAATCTTTATAAGCAGCGTGAAGTTTACGGATCCGTGGCAGGAATGATTTCCATTCTTAAAAACCTCTATGCCTCTGTAAGTTACGACTTTCAGTGGAATGGTTTGAAAGCGGATATGTATGATTTTGCAGAGCCGGAGAGATTTACTCACTATTTGTCTGCAGCGGCATCTTTGAGCCTTTCCGGGGTAAAGTTGAGAGGTTCAATAGTTTCAACATTTGTTAATGATGAAGTAAAGGGAAAAGAATCTCCGGCAGATAAAGAATCATTCACTCCGGCTATTTATGCGTCCATATTTCCTTTTCATACAAAAGATTTTACGGTTCGTGCTTTTACAAAACGTTCTTTCCGTATGCCCACTTTTAATGACCTCTATTATGCAGATATGGGTAATTCAAAGCTGAATCCGGAGCGAGTGACGCAGTATAGTGTCGGCATGGCATTCGAGCGAAATCGCAAAAGGCTTTTTTCAAGGTTGGCTTTTAGTGCAGATGCATATTATAATAGGGTAAAAGACAAAATTGTGGCATATCCCAAGGGGCAACAGTTCCGCTGGACTATGCTAAACCTTGGAGTTGTGGATATCCGAGGTGTGGATGTGACAGGACTTGTAACGGTGTCGCCGACGGTGGATTTTGATTTTACTCTCAGGACACAATACACATATCAGAGAGCAATAGATATTACAAATCCGGAAGATAACTATTATCGCGACCAAATACCATACATTCCGCACCATTCCGGTTCCGCAATAGTGAACGTTCGGTGGAAAAACTGGTATGTGGACTATTCTTTTATCTATGTTGGAGAAAGGTACAATCAGCAGGAAAATATACGGTACAATTACACTCAACCGTGGTACACCAGTGATATTTCTCTT
The DNA here is from genome assembly GCA_051871275.1 of Muribaculaceae bacterium. GTDB lineage: Bacteria > Bacteroidota > Bacteroidia > Bacteroidales > Muribaculaceae > CAJUPY01. Next base: position 29,311 of record JBJECR010000072.1, read on the forward strand.
TCAAGTGATTTCTGTGTGAATAATGTGAAATTCAAGTGCAGAATAGACGTAAATAATTTATTCTCACAGGATTATGACGTGATAATAAATTATCCTATGCCTAAACGCAACTATCGTTTTACTGTTCAATTAGATATCTGAGCTTATGAAAAAATATAAATTTTATTACTTTCTATTTCTGTCGATACTCCATTGCATCACAGGTTGTCGTGAAGACGAACTTGTGGTGCCCACGGAGTATGACATCATAGCAGATATTCCGGCAGCAGGTACTAAAATCCGAGGCTTTTACCTTGTGAATGAGGGAAATATGGGCTCAAATAAGTGTACAATAGACTATATGGACTATTTCACGGGACTCTATTCAAGAAATATTTATGCAGAACGTAATCCAAATGTTATCAAGGAATTAGGCGATGTAGGAAATGATATTGGTATTTATGGCAGCAAACTGTATGTGGTGGTAAACTGCAGCCACAAGGTGGAAGTTATGGACGCACACACAGGCATACGAATAGGGCAGGTGGATATCCCTAATTGTAGATATGTCCGCTTTTACAGAGGCTCCGCCTACGTCAGTTCATACGTTGGTCCTGTCCGCATTGACCCTGATGCTCCCAAAGGTGCAGTGTATAGAGTAGATACTCTTTCTCTTGCCGTTACAGGAAAAGTATCCGTGGGCTATCAGCCGGAGGAAATGGAGATTATAGACGACTATATGTATGTTGCCAATTCCGGCGGCTATCGTGCACCGAACTATGATAATACAGTTTCAGTGATTCAGATGGTAGATTTCAAGCAGGTTCGTCAGATACCTGTGGGCATAAATCTTCACAGACTGAAGAAAGACAGATATGGCAAGCTGTGGGTGACATCGCGAGGCAACTACGAGAATATTCCGTCACGGCTGTATGTGATGGAGAAAAAAAGAGGGTACAATCAGATGACTGTTACCGATACTATTCCCGTGGCTTGTTCCAACATGGCGTTTTATGGCGATTCACTGTATTATTACGCGACAGAGTGGAACAACTATACGTCTTCCAACACTATCACCTACGGAATTATTGATGTGACAACAAAAGAAGTAGTGTCTCATAATTTCATTACAGACGGAACGGAAAAAGACATCACGATTCCATACGGCATAGCCATTCATCCGGAAACAGGCGATATTTTTGTGACCGATGCAAAAAACTATGTTTCCAGCGGTACGCTTTACTGTTTTGACAAGTCCGGAAAAAAGAAATGGAGTGTGCGGACAGGAGATATCCCGGCACACATAGTATTTTTACCAATTAGAAATTGAATTAATTCATATAATTATCAACCACTAAATTTATTTTTATTATGTTCAAAAAATTACTGTTATTGATTTGTTTGATGCCCTCACTGCTAAAGGCACAGGAAGTGGCATTTGAAGACATTATGTACTGGGCGGGAGACGCTGATGGTCTAAATACTGCCGCACTACTTGTACATTTTAACAATATGGGCAAGGACGTGACTTATGTTTGGGGATACCGTTGGAACGGTGAAGCTACAGGCGAGGATATGATTCGTGCCGTGGCAAAAGAATGTGGAGATTTGTATATTCTCACGCAATATACCGGCTCTATGGGTAATACTCTTTGCGGAATTGGTTGTGACAAGTCTTCAAAGATGATAGATGGTGTATATTTTGACTTTGATACTGCACAAGAAGACCCGAAAATCAGTTTTGACTATTTTTCCGTAAATTCTTCTATGGGACAAACGTCTGCACCGGCGGGTGATACGCCTACGCTGTGCGAAAATGCTATCAATGAAGCCAAAACTTCACATGTGATAGACCACCCTATAGATAAAAACGCATACGGCTATCCGGCTTACGACTACGACCACTGGAAATGCAGCAGTCTTTCTTACACTTCTCTCTGGCAGTCCGGTTGGTACCTCGGTTACTGGAGTTATTGGGTAGGTGACAGCGATTTGACAGCTCTTTCATATTCCGGACTTGGTATGAGTTCCGTAAAACTGGAAGATGGAGCCGTGAATGGCTGGGGATATATGGATATCAATGCTCCGTGGGGCTCTTCAATAAAATGGGGAGAACTTGACTATGAACATAGTGCACTTTCTTACACTGGTATTCGCTTTGCCTTTGACGATGTGGAAGTGTTAGGCGACGTAAAAGATATGAAGTACAAGGACACTGCAATAGTAAGCATTGTCACATATCCGGAAGATGCAGATTATGGCACATTCACTATCACAAATTCCGACGGTTCTGTTGCTTCATACGCTTCACGCACAGGAAAACTCTCTATTACAGGCGTTGGTACTACAGTTCTGACAGCGGTCAGTGATAGTGACCCTACTATAACTTGCTCCCTCACTATAAATACTTCCGTGGAAACACCTATCAAGAATATTACAGTTGAAAATCTTGATGAAAACGGTGAACTCCACATTGGCTATCAAGAAATGATTTCCGTAAACTATACGGTAGAACCGGAAGACGCATCGTTGCAAACTCTTGATATTGAAATTGAAGACCCGACACTGTTCACAATCTATGCTGCAAAAGCATTTAATCCTACGCGAAACTTCTATGAACTTACCACTTTCAATGTGGGTGAAACATACGTTACATATAAATCTAAAGACGGTAGCGGAAAAACTGCAAGATTCAAAGTTGTAGTGGAAGACCGTGAACGCGATGCGGAAATTGACTATACAAAAGGACAACTTTGGCTTAACGAAGAATGGTTCGGACACAATAATGGCTCTATAAACTTTGTTGATGATGACTACAATATCACCTATAAGGCATACGAGCGTGAAAATCCGTGGCAATCATTTGGTGCAACTTCACAGTATGCGGCAGTTTATGGAAATCGCCTTGTGGTGATATCTAAACAGGCTCAAGACGGTGGTGATTTGCGTCAAGGTGGCGGTCGTGTAGTGATTGCGGATGCAAAAACACTTCAGAGACTTGCTTCATTTGACGAAATAGGAGCTGACGGACGTTCTTGCGTGGGCGTAAATCCGAATAAATACTATATAGGTAGTGCAACAGGAATCCGTGTGCTTACTGTTGAAGGTGATGATTACATTCTTTCAGAGTCAAATATTGAAGGAATAGCCGGTCAGAATTCTTACAGTGGTCAAATCGGTGATATGATATGTGCAGGCAAATACGTATTCGTATGTCAGCAGTCCACAGGTTTGCATATCGTAGATGGCGAAACAGACGAATTGGTGACAACGGTTGCAGATACTAATGCTGCAGGTGTAACTCAGACGGCAGACGGTCGTGTTTGGTTTGCTGCCGGAAAAAATATTTACTGTATAGATCCGGAAACACTGGAAGTGAGTGAACCAATAGTTGCTCCGGTAAGTGTTGATGCAGGTTGGGGTTCATGGCGTTCTGCAAACTTTGTGGGTTCAAAGAAAGAGAATGTTATTTTCTTCAATGGCGCATCATGGGGTGCTTATAAAAACGTTTATAAATGGAACGTTGATGAAGATATGCCGGAAGCTCCGTTGTTCACAATCAGTGAACTTGAAGGCATACTTGAAGGTGCTTCTACCGACGGCTATGGTTCAATAGGCTATGATTTGGAAACAAATCAGATACTTGTTTCATGTACTACCGGGGCGTCTTCAAATTACCGTAATGTTTGGTATTATTTCGTAGATGCTGAAACAGGTAAACTTAATTACACCACAAAACTTCGCCCGGGATATCTTTTCCCTGCAATGCCTGTGATTGTGGATAGATATGAACCGGAATTCAGCAATATAGATGCAGTGGTGGTGAAGCCGAATGAATCATGCGTTATAGACCTTTCAGATTATGTTGATGATAAAGATGATATCAATTACAATATCCGTTATAGCCTTGATAATGTCACTTCATCTGTAGCAGAAGTATCACTCTCCGGATCTTCTCTCACAATCAATGCCAAAGAATCTACAGAAGAATTTACAATATCTTTGAGTGCGGAATCTCGCGGTGTTGTAGTAGCAAAAGATGTGACTGTGAAAATAGACAAGGAATCCGGTGTAGAAGGTGTTATGGCTCTGCCGAACATCAAGGTTCAGGGTAATATTCTTGTGGCTACAGGTCTTGCCGGAAATGTTTGCAGTATTTACGACCTTGCAGGAAGAGAACTCAAGAACTTTATGATTACGTCCGACAATTTCACTTCACAAATAGGTTTGAGTGAAGGTGTTTATATCATAAAGGCAGGAAATAAAATCGTTAAAATAAATCTCTAATCATTGTAATATATTTGAAAATCGCCTTGGTGACAAAGTGCTGTCACCAAGACGGTTTTTCCAATTATCGGACATGGCTTTGGCTAAAACAAAATATTCGTTTTTATTGCTTTCTCTCCTTTTGTTGTCTTGCAAAGAGGACATTCCTATGGTTAATCTCGGAATAGATAGCGAATATTACGTTTCAAGAATGACTAAACTTGAACTTAATTCCGCTTTTACAGGTGAAAAATACAGATGGATTTTGCACAGGGCGGAAAATGGAGATTCTTTGCTGTCTGAGACGGGAAGACTTTTGTTTATTGCCGGCGATGAAGGAAGGTATGATATTTCTTTTGACATAATTGACGACATTACTCCATATCACCATGATTTCACTGTGAATGTGATTCACGAGGAAGTGGAGTACAGCCCATATATTTCAGAAGTAATTGAGTACAATCCGGCACCGGGACAGTTCATAAACGAAATGCCGCAATACGAAGATGGTGACACATACAATGATATGGTGCGGAAAGCACAAGAGAGTATAAGCGGACAAAATAATATTATGATATCTCTCGGAGCCTATGGCGGCTATGTTACTTTCCGCTTTGACCATTCCGTAATCAATTCGCCTGGATATGATTTTCTAATAACAGGCAATGCGTTTTATGAACTGAACAATCCTGAAAAGAAAGGAGGGTCTGCAGAGCCGGGTATTGTGTATGTTTCTTATGACGAAAACTGCAATGGACTGGCAGATGATGAGTGGTATGAACTTGCGGGAAGTGAATATTTCAAGCCTGAAACAAAACATGGCTATTCAATTACGTATTTCAAACCGGAACCGGAAAAACAGCCTGTTTCCGAAGGTTTTCTGATAGATAAAACGTATATTTTGTGGACAGACAGCGAGGGCGATAGTGGCTATGTGGCAAAAAACAGTTTCCATATTCAAGATTATTATCCGAAATGGTTGGATGCTGATGTCCTTTCTTTCAGTGGTTCGCTTCTGGCACAAAATGCAGTTGATACAAGTGGAGTAGGGCGATACTATGTGCTATATTCTTACGATTGGGGTTATGCGGATAATCACCCGAACGAGTATGAAGACCTGAATTCATTTGATATTTCTTGGGCGGTGGATAGTAAAGGGAATTATGTAAATCTTCCGGCTATAGACTTTGTGAGAGTGATGACAGGTGTTAATCAGTATTGTGGGTGGATTGGCGAAACTTCAACTGAAATTTCAGGTGCAAGAGATTTGAATATAAAACTGCCATCAATTCCGGTAATTGAATAAAAATCAAGAAAAATGAAAAGAAAAATCACACAAGCGATTATTTTTTCTGCTATTGCACTTTCTGCAACTGCGGAAAATGATTTCAGCAACGGAGTTTTTATAGTTAATGAGGATTGGTACGGACACCAAAATTCTACTATAAACTATTTTGATTATGAAAGTGATGAACCATGGATGTATCGTGTTTTCCAAACAGTAAACAGTGGATATGAACTTGGTTGCACAAATCAGTATGGTCAAATCTACGGTGACCGTTTTTATCTTATTGCAAAGCAGGAAAAAGACCCCGGTGCAAGTATTGTGGGTGGAAGAATCACAGTAGCGGATGCAAAAACGATGAAAGTGCTTTTCCAATCGCCTGTTATAGATTCGTCCGGTGCTACTTGCGATGGCCGTGGTTACCTTGGTATAGATGAACATAAAGGTTATATATCCACAAGCAATGGTATTTGGGTGTTTGATACGGATACTTATACGGTAACAGGACAGGTTTCGGGCAGCGGAAACAGTAGCGGTTCATTGTATGAAGGACAATGCGGCTCAATGGTACGCATCAATAATCGCGTTTTTGCTGCTCACCAGTCTGCCGGTGTCCTTGTTATAAACCCGGAGACAGACAAAGTAACAGATGTTATTTCCATGAGCATCATAAACAATGATGCCGGAGTCGGTTCTGTTGTGCTTGGCGGTGATGGCTATGTATATGTAAGCGTGTCTGCAGACATCACGGGCAGCGGTGCAACTTTGCCGTATATGCTTAAGGTGAATCCAAAGGATTTGACAGTGGAAGTGATAGATATTCCGGCAGATTTTAATGCTCCTGCAAACTCCTGGTATGCTTGGACTCCTGACGGCTTTTGCTCTTCCGCAGCAGAGAATGTTCTCTACTGGAATGGTGGTGACAATTCATGGTTTTCCGGTTCCAGAATTTTCAAATACGACTTGGAAAGCGGAGTATTCAGCAAAATCATAGATTTGGACGAAGAAGCCGCAGAACAGGGACTCGGTTATGGACAAAGTTGGCTACTATATGGCTGCTCCATGCGTCCACACCCGGTGACGGGTGAAATTTACCTTTCTCTGTTCCATGGTTTTTCAGACCCGACATACAGGCTTCGCAGAACGGATGCCGCAGGAAATACTCTGGGCGAATATGATATGATTTCCAACTATTGGTTCCCGTCACTGCCGGTTTTCCCGGATAATGAATACCCGGAAGTGAAAAATCTTGCAGTTCAGTACGTTAATGCAGATTCGCCCACGACTATTTCACTCAAAGATTGGGCTACAGATGCAGATAACCTTGATGCTGCAATAGTAAAGAGTGTGGCAGGCGTTTCTTCTTCAGATTTCACTGCGGAAATAGTTGATGGCGATTTGGTTGTGACACCTGTAAATGCTCCGGAAGGTAATCAATCCGTTGAAATAAAAGTTAATTCTAACGGACATATCGTAAATGCTACTATTGACATCGCATTTGAAAATTCCGGTGTTGATTTTATTGAAAATCCGCAGATTGCAGCCATTAGTGTAAACGGAAAAGAAATTAATGTTTCCGGACATAAGGACGATACTTGCCGTATATGCAGTGTAGCGGGCATGGAAGTATTCGCTGAAAAAATAGATTCCGACAGCAAAGCCTTTATTGCAGATTTGCACCCGGGAATCTATATAGTTTCCGTAGGAAAAGATAAAGTGAAAATCGTAATCAGATAAGAACTGATTTGATAAAAGTGTAGTTTTGTAAAACCGCTTCATAAAAGAGGCGGTTTTTATTTTAAGTGGAGGTGTATTTATTTTTTTTATTCAAGATATAATGTTTACCTTTGTAGGAGTATTTATATATCTTGTTTTTATGTCAAAGATTGGTTCTGTATTTACTCCCGCAGGGCGAAAAGCATTGCTCTTGGGAAGTGGTGAATTAGGTAAAGAAGTGGCTATTGAATTGCAGCGCCTCGGAGTGGAAGTAGTGGCGTGCGACAAGTACGCAAATGCTCCGGCAATGCAGATAGCACATCGTAGTTATGTTTTTAACATGCTGGACGGTGAAGAACTACGCAAGGTTGTGGAATTTGAAAAACCGGTTCATATTATTCCGGAAATCGAGGCTATTGCCACTCCAACACTTGTGGAACTTGAAAAAGAAGGCTTTCATATTACTCCTACTGCAAATGCGGCATTTCTTACTATGAATCGCGAAGGAATACGCCGTCTTGCCGCCGAACAACTCGGTGTAAAAACTTCTAATTACAGATTCGCTGCCACAAAAGAGGAGTTTTATTCCGCTATTGAGGAAATTGGTCTTCCCTGCGTGGTAAAGCCTATCATGAGTTCTTCCGGTCACGGTCAATCTACCATCAAAAAGGCTGAAGATATTGAAGCAGCCTGGGCTGAAGCACAGGAAGGCGGCAGGGCAGGTGCCGGTAAGGTGATAGTGGAAGGTTTTGTGAAATTTGACTACGAAATTACACTTTTAACCGTCAGAAGCGTTTCAGGAACAGTTTTCTGTGAGCCTGTAGGACATATTCAGGTTAATGGTGACTATCGCTATTCCTGGCAGCCGCAACCGATGTCTGCTCCGGCACTTGAAAAAGCACGTGAAATAGCAAAAAAAGTGACTGATGCGTTAGGTGGCTATGGCATTTTTGGAGTAGAACTGTTCGTGAAAGGTGATGAAGTAATCTTCAGCGAGGTTTCACCTCGTCCGCACGATACGGGTATGGTGACAATGATATCACAAGATATGAGTGAATTTGCACTTCATGCTCGTGCATTGTTAGGTTTGCCTGTTCCGGCAATAGAGTTTTATGGTCCGTCCGCTTCACGTGCCATAGTAGTGGAAGGAGACACAACCTGCATTGAATTTGACAAACTTGAAGAAGTGCTTTCCGAGCCGGGAGTACAGCTTCGCATTTTTGGTAAGCCGGAAGTGAAAGGACACCGTCGTATGGGTGTGTTGCTTGCAAAAGCCGGAAGTGTGGAGGAAGCTAAAGAGAAAGTAGAAAAAGTATATAATAAACTTAAAATCAATGTCTTATGAAATCAAATGAAAAAATCGTAGCCTCATTGCTGATAGCAGTGGGAATAGTTATTTTGGGCTTTTGCATTAAGTCCGGTATAGATGGTTTTTCTTCTCGCGACAGGGTGGTGACAGTTCGCGGTCTTGCAGAGAAGGAAGTGAAAGCAAACAAGGTTACTTGGCCTATAGTTTGCAAAACCGTTGGTAATGATTTGAACAGTATTTACAATGATATTCAGAAAAATAAAGCCGCTATTCTTGAATATCTGAAAAAGAATGGCGTGAAAGATGATGAAATTTCCGTAAACGCTCCTCAAGTTATTGACCTTCAGGCAGAAAGATATATATCAAACAACATTATTTACAAGTACAACGTTTCGCAAGTGATAGTGGTGGTTTCCAAAAATGTTGATGCAATTCGTGAACTCATCACTAATCAGTCTGAGCTTCTCAAGCAGGGCGTGGCTATTGCTGCAAGTGACTATGAATACAAAGTTACATACGAATTTACGGACTTAAATTCCATTAAGCCGGAAATGATAGCGAATGCCACAAAGGCTGCACGCGAAGCCGGAAACCAGTTTGCAGAGGATTCAAACAGCAAACTCGGCAAAATAAAAACTGCCACTCAAGGTCAATTCTCCATTGAGGATCGCGACTCAAACACTCCGTACATCAAAAATGTAAGAGTAGTTTCATACGTTGAGTTTTACCTTGAAGACTGATAACATAATAACTGCTTTTTTATAGCAGAGAGTACATAAACAATGTCGCTGAAGTTTTGCATCATAGCTTCAGCGACATTTTGCTTTTATGCAGAATAAACTTATCTCAGTCATTAAGAAACTTTGTTTTTTTACACTAAAATCAAAATTTCACCCATTATCTTTTGAAAATCAGAAAATTATCTATAATTTTGCAATTACAAAAACATGGAAAAGTTACATTTTAGTGCTGAAATTACCTTGGGAAAGTTACATAATTATGTTATTAGTAAATATAAAACTATATATCTTTAGAGAATAAAAAATAAGTAGAGAGCACTTGAAAATCGGGTGCTCTCTACTTATTTGTATTATCAAATTAGTTTTTTGGTTGTTGAAACTGTGGCTAATCAATGTTTTCCAAATCAACTTTTTCTGCGGTGATGTTTTGACCGAGGAAAAGTCCTGCTATACGGCTGAATTTTTCCGGGTCTTCCGTGGTGAGGAAACGGCGGTTGTTGCAGGCAGTGCATCGCTGTTTCATTTCCGGATGACGATGCAAGTAGTTTTCCGTGGCTTTTGCTACTATTTCGCCTTGTGAAATGATATTGATGTGTTGCGGTGTGTATTGGCGAATTTTATCCAAAAGGTGAGGATAGTGTGTGCAAGCAAGGACGATGGTGTCAATGTCCGGTGACTTTTTCAAGAGGGCATCTATATCTTTTTTTACAAAATAGTCTGCACCGGGTTTGTCTGCTTCTCCATATTCCACGAGGGGAACCCACATAGGGCAAGCGTGGCTGAATACTTTGTAATCCGGGAAAAGTTTTGCTATTTCAAGGTCGTATGAGTGACTGCGTATAGTGCCCGGGGTGCCGAGAATGCCTATTACGCCGGATTTTGTGAAGGATTCCAGACATTCCGCTGTAGGGCGTATTACGCCCAGTACTCTTCTCGCAGGGTCTATGTTCGGCAAATTGTTTTGCTGAATGTTTCTGAGTGCTTTTGCGGATGCGGTGTTGCAAGCAAGAATCACTAATTGGCACCCTTGTGAAAAAAGGTATTTTACGGCTTGGAGAGTGTATTCATAGACAATGTCAAAGGAGCGTGTTCCGTATGGAGCACGTGCATTGTCGCCTAAATAGATATAGTCGTATTCAGGCAGTCGGTTTACGATGTCTTTGAGTATTGTCAAGCCACCGTAGCCGGAATCGAATATGCCGATAGGACCTGTCATTTGCTATTTCTTTACCGGAATTTTTTCTATACGGCGTTCGTGGCGACCGCCTTCAAATTCCGTGTTGAGGAATGTATCTACGATTTGGAGTGCTACTTCAGGTGCAATGAAACGAGCCGGGAGAACGAGTACGTTTGCATTGTTGTGCTGACGAGCGAGTGCTGCGAGTTCCGGAGTCCAGCAGAGTGCTGCACGTATGCCTTGATGTTTGTTAAGAGTCATATTGATGCCGTTACCGCTGCCGCACATTGCAATGCCCGGATAGTTTTTGCCGCTTTCTACGGCTTCTGCACATGGGTGGGCAAAATCTGCGTAGTCGCAACTGTCTGCAGAGTGAGTTCCGAAGTCGTCACATTCAATATCTTTTGAGAGAAGGTAGCCTTCAATTATTCCTTTGAGTTCGTATCCTGCATGGTCGCTGCAGAGTGCAGGTTTTATTCCTTTTTTGAGTATCATATCGTGTTTGTTTTAAGTTTTAAGAAATATATTTTTGAGTAAAATTTACTATTCGTTTGTTGTATCTGTAGTGTCTTCTTTGTTTTCACCGTTTGAAGTTGGAGTTTGAGTTTGTTCTGTCGGTGTTGCCGTTTGGCTTGTGGATATTGAGGATTCGGGGTCAGTGCCTGCGGGGCGTTTGTGCTTTTTATTAGTCCAAACGGGGAGGGTGTAGTAAACGGAGAAAGAGGCTGCGATATTGCTGCCGGAAGTGCCGTAGCCGGGAATATACCAGGGTTCGCCCATGTTGGATTTAGTTTTATGGAGCTTGCTATGGTACTTAAAAGTCCACCCGAGTGAGATGTCGTTCCAAATTTTAGCTCGTATTCCGAAAGACAGTTCAAGCCAGCCTGCTGTGTAGGATTGTTCCGGGAAATCTATCGGGTCGTTTTCTCCCCAATAGCCACTGCCTGCACCCACTTCCTGCAATTGATATTTGAACGGTGAAAAGCCGTAGCGGATACCGGCAAATGCCATATAGTCCGGGTTTGACTTATACATAAAATTATAGTCCAGACCAATCTTGAAAAAAGGGCTGAGCGGAGCGTGGAATGTGTAATTGTTGTCGTCCGGCTTATAATTTGCGTTTCCAAGTCCGAATTCAAAAGTGGGGATATACCTGTTCTTAAGGTTTACCTGTGCGGAAAAGCCGATTAAGCCATACTTTTGTCCGAAAAGCCTCATAGCGGGATTCCAAATGTCAATGCCGATAATGGCGGAATGGAGCAGGGGGTGGAATACTTCTTTTTTCTTTTTCAGAGCAACGGAATCCACGAATTCTTTACCTGTTACAGTATCCACAAGCACTATTCTGCCCTCAGAATCACGCATTTCCACGAGGTTACTGCGATCTATAGAATCGGTTTTTACTTCGTTTATGGATTGCGTCATGGTGGCGTTTGTGGTAACGGGGGTTATCCTTCGCTGCCCGGAGGAAGTAAAAGCAAGGAGGAGTAGTATGAAAAAGATGGTATTTCTCATTGCAGTTCCTCCTCTACGTTTTCAGCTACGGGGTAAAAAATTCTCATCATTGCAGTGTTTGCATTTGTGACGAGTGAATCCAGGATGGATATTGAATCTATGAGGTGCTTGGTGTAGCTGAATTTTGTGATTTTATATCTGAACATTGCTCCACATTCTTCTGAAGCAAAGTAGGGCATAGATTCATACGTAAATGAGAGTGTGTCTGCAAAATCCGCAGGGCAACCGCTCCAGCGGTATGCAATGAAGAAAGATGCTTCGCTGCTTGTGGAACGCAGAGGCAGTGAAACACTGTTTGCCTTTTCACCAACTTTAATTATCAGAGAATCGTTTGGAGCATTTATTCCACCTATTGCGACAGAGTCTATTATGATATTTTTTTCTTCGCCTGTGCTGTAAAATTCTGCAATTGGGATGCTGGAGCGGTTTTCCATGCACCCGGTGGTGTTGCAAGATACGGCAGTGAATATCAAGCAAATGGTGAATAAGACAAGTATGTGAGAAAGTTTTATTCGCATAGGTCTTCCGCTATCTCGTAGTCGTTTCGTCGAGGAGAATTTCTTACAATAAGTTCACCGAGGAATCCGGCAAGGAAAAGCTGTGTGCCCAGAATCATTGTGACGAGTGACAAATAAAAATACGGTGAATCTGTCACCAGCGTGTAGTGATTTCCATTGTGCATATTGTAAAGTTTAATAGTGCCTACAGCAATCACTGCAAAGAATCCGAGAATAAACATCAGTGAACCGAGAAGTCCGAAGAAATGCATTGGCTTAACACCAAACTTGTTTGTAAACCAGAGTGTAAGCAAGTCCAGATATCCGTTCACAAAACGATCCAACCCAAATTTTGTAGAGCCGTATTTACGAGCCTGGTGGTGTACAACTTTTTCGCCGATTTTGGTGAATCCTGCATTTTTTGCGAGGAATGGGATATACCTGTGCATATCTCCGTAAACCTCTATGTGTTCTATCACTTCATGGCGGTAAGCCTTAAGTCCGCAGTTGAAATCATGTAGGTTCTTAATTCCGCTTACTCGTCTTGCGGTAGCATTAAAGAGTTTTGTAGGAATAGTCTTTGACAGCGGGTCGTAGCGTTTTTGCTTCCAACCGGAAACGAGGTCATAACCGTCTTCCGTAATCATTCTGTAGAGTTCCGGAATTTCGTCGGGACTATCTTGCAAGTCTGCGTCCATAGTGATAACCACATCGCCTTTAGCACGGCGGAAACCGGTGTTCAGTGCCGGAGATTTGCCATAATTGCGGCGGAAAGAAACGCCCTTCACGTTGGGGTTAGTTTCTTGCAGTTTTTTGATAACTTTCCATGAGTCATCAGTGGAACCGTCGTTTACGAAAATTATCTCATACGTAAATTTATTTTCAGTCATCACTCGCCTAATCCATGCTTCAAGCTCCGGAAGTGATTCGGCTTCGTTGAATAATGGTACTATTACAGAAATATCCATTTTTGTGTGTATCTTTATTGTCTGTTGTTTGCTTTTTTTATTGTAGCCACGAAAGCGAGGATTGCAGAAAGAATTATACCCGCTGTTAAGGCTGTCCAAATGATATTAATTCCCATTTCTGCCGGAGAAGGCAACAATCCCAAATCAATCAGGCTCTGCAGTTTGTCTGCCATATCTTGTGCAGCGGGTTCTTTAATATCTCTATACATTTGAACCATATCTGTCACCCATTTGGAGATGGCGTTTGGAGCAAATAATCGAATATGGAACATTGCTATCAAGCCGCAAATAAATCCGCCGCAGAAAAAAGATGATATTCCTGTGGCTACAAGTGAAAAATACGTAGTTTCTCCATTATCAGCCACATAGCACTTCCGGAGAAAGAAGTAAAGCAGAATCGGACACCCGATTGTAAGCAACGTAGGAATAATTCCTAAAATCGGGTGCATGAGCAAATAAATCGAGCTGAAAAACATCAGCGTGAATACTGCTCCAAAGAAAAAACCAAACTCTGCTCCTCGCCTGTAAGGAGACTTATTTTCCAGTTTCATAACTACAAAGTTAGTCATTATTCGCTAAGTTTGCAAAAAACTTTGCTATTTCCAATCATTTTTTGTAAATTTGCCCCTGTGTTTGCGAAAACGGCGTAATTGAATACCATGTTTATTGCTCAACATATTTCAAACTGAATAAATTACTTACATTAAATCACATATAAATTACATCACATGAAAAATAAACCCGATTTAGGCTTTTGGAAACTTTGGAACTTGAGTTTCGGCTTTTTTGGTGTACAAATTGCGTATGCATTGCAGAGTGCAAACGTATCTCGTATTTTTGCCACTCTCGGTGCAGACCCTCACGATTTGAGTTATTTCTGGATTCTGCCACCTCTTATGGGACTTATCGTTCAGCCGCTCGTAGGTTCATATAGCGATAAAACATGGAATAGGTTCGGTCGCCGTCTGCCTTATCTGATTGCAGGTGCGGCAGTGGCAGTTCTCGTAATGTGTCTTCTCCCGAATGCAGGCAGTTTCGGACTTGCCGTTTCCTCCGCAATTATGGTGGGACTTTTTGCTCTTATGCTCTTGGATACTTCCATCAATATGGCGATGCAGCCATTCAAGATGCTCGTTGGCGATATGGTAAACGAAAAGCAGAAAGGTCTTGCTTATTCAATCCAGTCTTTCCTTTGCAACGCAGGTAGTATCGTAGGTTACGTTTTCCCGTTCGTCCTCACATGGATAGGACTCCAAAATACCGCAGAATCCGGCGTGATTCCGCAAACCGTGATTTATTCTTTCTACCTTGGTGCTGCAATCCTCCTTGCTTGCGTTATTTACACAATGGTGAAGGTTAAAGAATGGCCTCCACAAACATACGCCGAGTACAATGGCATTGAAAAGAAAGAAGAAGGAGAGAAAGAAAGTGCTAATCTTTTTCAACTTCTCAAAAAAGCTCCATCAACATTCTGGACAGTTGGTATCGTGCAATTCTTCTGCTGGTTTGCATTCCTCTTTATGTGGACATACACAAACGGCACTATCGCCAAAAATGCATTCAATACTCCGGAAACCGAAACTGTTGACGGTTTTGCCGCAAACGGTACGGATTACACAGCAAAATACGTTGCTCTGGGAGACTCCACTCTCGTGATAGAAAAAGGTAAAATCCTTGCGGCAGGTGTTGAAATCGACGGCGTTTATGCTCCTGCAAAAACTCTTGCAATCGGCAATGATACAATCGTCAAAGATAGCAAACTGTTCACAGTAAACGGTGTTGCAAAATATGCGTTCGGCAAAGATATTAATGTTGACGGTACTCTTTACGTTGACGGTGTGGCAAAAGACAGCGTTTCCGTAATAAATGTCAAGGACTATTTGAGCCGTATGAGCGGTAAAACGGACTTGCTCCTCGCAGGCATTTACACTCACGACCCGAACACTCAGGAACTCTTTATTGACGAGTTTGAGAAGGTTACTATTTCTGATGCTTCCGCACTTGAATACAAAACACACGTTGTGCTGAACACCGAGTCAAACCAATACAATGATGCTGGTAACTGGGTAGGTATTCTTTTCGCAGTTCAGGCAATCGGTAGTGTTCTTTGGGCAATCATGCTTCCGCAGTTTAAGAATCGCAAATTCTCATACGCACTCAGCCTTATTCTTGGTGGTATCGGTTTCATCACAGCCGGAATGTTTACAAACCAATATTTGCTTTTCGTTTCATTCATTCTTATCGGATGTGCATGGGCAGCAATGTTAGCATGGCCATTCACCATTCTCACCAACTCCCTCAAGGGAGGAAACATTGGTGCATACCTTGGTCTTTTCAACTGTTCAATCTGTATTCCGCAGATAATCGGTGCAATCGTAGGCGGACACATCTTGTCGCTCCTCGGCTACGCATTTGGTGTGACAGGTGCAGCACCGGAATACATGATGATGATTGTAGCGGGATGTTCACTCTTCATCGGAGCTCTCTGCGTCAAGTTCATCAGTGAAAAGAAAAGTGAAGATTAATCTAATAGGTATAAGAGCCTGTGTCATAATAAATGTTAAAGCAGAGGCGGGCAGTCATTGAGCAGATTTGTTCGTGCTTATAAGGGCGTGTGGCGAGCCACATAACCGTTAAGCACGGACGAAGATGCCAATGAATGTCCGTACAAAGGCAATTTTTGCGTAAATAATTGATTTTAAGAAACTTGTTGAATGTGCTTTAATATAAGCATCATGCAAGCAAACTCGCCATAATTATAGCAGCATGTAAAAATTGTGCTGCCCTGTCACATATTTTGGGCGATTTTCGCTTTTCGCCGCAGTCACATAGCTCGCTATGCTCCTTTGGCTCAAAACAAAACTCGCCTCAAACTATGCAACCTCTGCTTTTAATATTTATTATGATACAGGCTCTAAAAAACGGGCTGATTGCACTCGCAGTCAGCCCGTTTTTTTTGAAAATGGACTGAAATGGATTTTGCGACGATTTTTATAACTCATACCTTTGCATAGGTTTATAACAAATAAAGGTCGTGGAAAAATTATTTCAAATCATTTTAAAAAATATTTTGTTAATTATCAAAATATTAGTAAATTTGCCGTGCAGACCGCAAGCAGAAGCCAGGTCGGGTTTTGTTGGCGGGATGAGAGACATATTAAGTAAAGCGTTTACTTGACGCTCATTCTTGACATCTTGAAACTTCGCAACTTTCAAAAATCAGACAAGAATGAAGCAACAGTAGATGTCTTGTAGATATGTATTTTATTCAATTTTGGTGCGTGAGCATCAAAATTGATATATATACATATTTGCGTGAGGCTTCTGCGTGTTTGCTCATTTATCTGATTTAGGCAATGCGAAGGCCTCAAGGTGTGAGATGAGCAAAAGTACAAGCTCTCACGCTTTTTATTCAAGAACCCCTAAATACCGCCAATAGGAGAGTTGAGGCACCAAATATTTATCAATGACTAATTAATAGCATGAAAAGACGTTTGATAAATGATTCTCACGGTTCGCAATCATTTATTGTCTGCCCTCAGATTGAACCGATATTATTAATCTAAATTCAAATCAATCAAAAAATTTTTACTATGATAAAAAAACTTTTTGCTACTCTTTTAGTAGCTATTTTTGGTGTAAGTGCAGTTGCACAGGAAAAAGGTGATGTTGCAGTTGGTGCAAATATCTCTTACGGAACAGAAATTTCCAGTCCGGGAATTGGTGTAAAAGGTCAATACAATCTAACTGATGCAATCAGAGGTGAAGCATCATTTGACTATTTCCTTGAAAATTCAGGTATGAAAATGTTTGATGTCTGCTTGAATCTTCACTATTTGTTTAGTGCCGGTGAAAAAGTATCTGTATATCCTTTGGCAGGTTTGTCTGTAACGAATTTTACGGCAAAATTTGAAAATTCAGGTTACGATGACTCTGATTCTCTTTCAACAACAAAACTTGGTGTTAATTTAGGTGGTGGTGTACAATATGCTGTTAATGAAAAAGTAAATATTGGTTTGGAGTTAAAATACCAAATAGTTTCCGATTTTGACCAGTTTATTCTTGCAGCAGGTTTTGCGTATAAATTCTAAATGATATAGTTACAGATATCTCATAATTTTCTTAATTAGTTTCGAAGGGTGTACTTCATATTCTCTTTTATCTTAAGTACACCCTTTTATAAAAATATTATATACTATGGCAAATAAACTTTTTAAAATAGCATTTATTACTATTAGTGCAATTATTCTTTTTTCTTGTAGTGATGATAATAATAACGAAGAATTGCTGAACCAACCTACAATATGCATTAATGGTGAAGAATATGTTCTGAATTCAGAAAATGATATCCAAGGTTATTATGACTCACAAGAGGAGGAATGTAGATTTGTGTTGTCTGTTTATTATCAAGGTATATCTCAAAAGCCATTGGACTTTAGGTTTATCCTTAAATCTGATAGAATGCCGCAAATTGGCGACGAATTTTATAGATATGAAACGGACATGAACGGCTTTCGCCAAAGGGAATGAAAAGGGATTTCAT
>JBJECR010000073.1:0-2783 GCA_051871275.1 Muribaculaceae bacterium
ATTTTTTAATCATTTCTTTGCTAATCAGGGGATTATGGGAGGGATGGGAATGATGGGAAGACCGGGAATGATGAGTGGATGGGTGGATGAGAGGATGAGAATGATGAGAAAAATGGGAATTATGGGTGAGCCGGGAAGACCGGGAGGAATGGGAATGGTGGGGCTGAGGGTTGGTTGAAAGAATTTAAGATAGGTATTTATGATTTTGGGGATGATGTTTAGGAAAATTTGGCTGTATTGACAATATTTAGTAATTTCGCAGAAATAAATTTTGATTTAAGATACTTATTATAATATGAGAAGATTTTGTTTTATAGTTTGCACGATATGCTGCATGGCTATGCGTGGCGTGACGCTTGATATGGTGGAATTTCACAATGAGGCTACTGATACCGCAAAAATCACGGATATTCTTGTAAAAAGTGTGAATATCGAGAATAGCGGTGAGCGTATCGGCAGCATCGGCAGGGGCTTTATCGGCACTCCATACGTGGCTCATACTCTTGAGGGGGAAACGGAGATGCTCCGCATAAATGTTGACGAGCTGGATTGCACCACTTTTGTGGAAACTGTGATTGCATTGGCTTACACTGCGGGTGAAAAGCGTACTTCATGGCGTGATTTTATCTATAATCTGGAGCGTTTTCGCTACCGCGACGGCAAACTGAACGGCTATGCTTCCCGTCTGCATTATATTTCGGACTGGATTATAAATAATTCTTATCGCGGCAATATCGTGGAGGTGACAAACAGGCTTCCGTCGCACAGGTATCTTGTAAAGACTATAGACTATATGAGTGCTCACCGCGACAGTTACCCTGCCCTGGCTGATTCCGCTACCTTTGAGAAGATTAAGGGTGTGGAGATGGGTTACCGCAATCATCGCTATCCGTACGTTAAGTCGCAGTTTTTGTCTTCAAAGGAGATGAAAGCGGCTCTGAAGGAGGGCGATGTTGTGGCTCTGACTTGCGGACTTAAGGATCTTGATGTTTCTCACATGGGTATTATCGTGATTGAAAAGGGCGAGCCTTACTTGCTTCATGCTTCGAGCAGCCACGGCAAGGTGGAGATTACGAATGTTCCTCTGAGCGAGTTTATGAAAAAGAATCGTAGCTTGACGGGAATCCGTGTAATCAGGCTTGCGGAATAGATTTCTCTAAAAAGCACAAAATGAGAGTTGCACGTGTTGCGGCTCTCTTTTTTTTTGCACTTTACGTGATAGAAAAGTAAACGGGAGGAAATTGCATCAGCGATTTCCTCCCGCATACTAAAATTATGGATAAACTTTGATATTATGACCTTTTAGTCTTTTTACCCCAACCGTATTTAGCAGCTGCACCGAGTTCTTCTTCAATGCGGAGGAGCTGGTTGTATTTAGCCATACGGTCTGAACGGCTTGCAGAACCTGTTTTGATTTGACCTGCGTTTGTAGCTACTGCGATGTCTGCGATAGTAGCATCTTCTGTTTCACCAGAGCGGTGTGAGATAACAGCAGTGTAACCGTTACGCTGAGCGAGTTCTACAGCACGGAGAGTTTCTGTGAGTGAACCGATTTGGTTAACTTTTACGAGGATAGAGTTTGCACATCCTTCTTCGATACCATGCTGGAGGTATTTAACGTTTGTTACGAACAAGTCGTCACCAACGAGCTGGCATTTGTTACCGATGAGGTCTGTGAGAATCTTCCAACCTTCCCAGTCGTTTTCTGCCATACCGTCTTCGATAGAGTCGATAGGATATTTTTCAACGAGCTGCTGGAGGAATTTAGCTTGTTCTTCAGAAGAGAGTTTTGGAGCGTCTGCACCTTGTTTCCAAGTGTAGTCGTAAACGCCGTCTTTGTAGAATTCAGAAGAAGCACAGTCAAGACCGATAGTGACGTCTTTGCCTGGAACGTAGCCTGCTTTTTCGATAGCTTTGATGATAACGTTGAGTGCATCTTCAGTACCGTCGAGTGTAGGAGCAAAACCGCCTTCGTCACCAACTGCAGTGCTCAAGCCGCGTTCTTTGAGTACGCTCTTGAGGTTGTGGAATACTTCAGTACCCATACGGATGCCTTCTTTGAATGAAGGAGCACCGATAGGACGAATCATAAATTCCTGGAAGCAGATAGGAGCATCTGAGTGTGCACCACCGTTGATGATGTTCATCATAGGAACAGGGAGTGCGTAAGCGTTGCAACCACCGATGTATTTGTAAAGTGGGAGGTCGAGATAGTCAGCAGCAGCTTTAGCTACAGCGAGAGAAACGCCGAGGATAGCGTTAGCACCGAGTTTAGACTTGGTGTCTGTGCCGTCGAGTTCGAGCATTTTTTCGTCAATAGCGATTTGTTCGAGTGCGCTCATACCAACGAGTGCAGGTGCGATAACGTTGTTTACGTTGTCAACTGCTTTCTGAACGCCTTTACCCATATAGCGACCTTTGTCACCGTCACGAAGTTCGAGTGCTTCGTTAACACCTGTAGAAGCGCCTGATGGAACGGAAGCACGGCCACGGCAGCCGGATTCGAGGATTACGTCAACTTCTACAGTAGGATTACCGCGTGAGTCAAGAACTTCACGACCGATGATTTTTGCAATTTTCATAATTCGTTTATGATTAGAGTTAAAGTTATGATTATGATTAATTAATTTTCAGATAAATTTTTTCCGAGTGCAAAGTTACAAATAATTCGCTGAGTTTCCGAATTTTTAGTTAAGAAAAAATAGTGAATAAAGTATAAAAATATCGCAGCCCAACTTTCACCCTAAGGAAATTTTTTGAGAAGATTTTGGGCGGAATTTTGC
>JBJECR010000074.1:0-12325 GCA_051871275.1 Muribaculaceae bacterium
CAAAAACAAAAAAAACACAAAAAACTCTTAAATATAAAAAATAAGGTGTAACTTTGCGGTGGCAAAGTTTTTCTGAAAATTATGCCGGCAAAAAAGAAAAATCTTAAAACTAAATAACCTTAAAGCAAACATTATTCTTAAGACATGTTAGAGCAAACCAGTGTAAAAACTCTCGACAAGGTAGTCGTGAGATTCTCAGGTGACTCAGGAGATGGAATGCAGCTGGCAGGAAACATTTTCACAAACGTTTCCGCAGGTGTAGGCAATAGCGTTTCCACTTTTCCGGACTACCCGGCAGAAGTAAGAGCACCACAAGGTTCATTGAGCGGTGTTTCCGGATTCCAAGTAAGCGTAGGCTCCGGCGTTCACACCCCGGGTGATGAATGTGACGTATTGGTAGCCATGAACCCCGCGGCACTCAAGCAACACGTGAAATTCCTCAAACCTACAGGCGTTATTATCCTGGATATTGACGCTTTCAAACCTGAGGGACTCAAAAAAGCACTTTTCCAAACCGATGACCCAATAAAGGAACTCGGCATCACTGCACAAGTGGTGGAAGTGCCTGTCACCACTATGACTAAGGCTGCACTCGCAGACAGCGGTATGGACAACAAATCCGTCCTCAAGTGCAGAAATATTTTTGCCCTCGGACTCGTCTGCTGGCTCTTTGACCGCCCACTTGAAAATGCGCTCCACATGCTCAAAAACAAGTTTGCAAAAAAACCTGCCGTTTTTGAAGCTAATGCAAAAGTGATTCAAGCCGGCTACGACTACGGACACAATATCCATGCTTCCGTTTCCACTTATCGTATTGAAACAGAAACTATAAAACCGGGTAAATACACGGATATCAACGGCAATACAGCTACTGCGTGGGGACTTATCCTCGCTTCAGAAAAATCCGGACGTCCTCTCTTCCTGGGCAGCTACCCTATCACCCCGGCAACTGATATTCTCCACGAACTTGCAAAACGCAAAGACTTGGGCGTAAAGGCTTGCCAGATGGAAGACGAAATTGCCGGTGTTTGCTCCGCTATCGGTGCTTCATTTGCAGGAAATCTTGCAGTCACTTCCACTTCCGGTCCCGGTCTTGCACTCAAGAGCGAGGGTATAGGTCTTGCTGTGATTGCAGAACTTCCACTCGTGATTATCGACGTTCAGCGTGGCGGACCATCTACAGGTCTTCCCACAAAAACAGAGCAAACGGACCTTATGCAAGCACTCTACGGACGTAACGGTGAATCACCGGTTGCCGTTGTTGCAGCAGCATCACCGACAGACTGCTTTGACACCGCTTTCGAAGCTTGCCGCATAGCATTGGAACACATGACACCGGTCATCCTCCTTTCCGATGCATTTATCGGAAACGGCTCTTCTGCCTGGAGAATACCGGAATACGATGAATACCCGGAAATTAAGTGCAACTTTGTGCCGGAAGACAAAAAAGAAGGTTGGAAGCCATATCTCCGCAACCCTCAAACCCTGGTAAGATACTGGGGAATACCCGGAACGGAAGGACTTATGCACCGTCTTGGCGGCCTTGAAAAGCATGCGGAAACAAGTGCTATCTCAAACGACCCGGCAAACCACGAAAAAATGGTGGGCATCCGCAAAGAAAAAATTGCTCGCATTGCAAACAACATTCCCATGCAGGAAGTCCTCTGTGATGCTGATGCGGACACACTGATTATCGGCTGGGGCGGCACTTACGGACACCTCCTCACCGCTGCACAGGAACTCTGCAAAGAAGGCAAGAAAGTGGCACTCGCACATTTCCGCTACATCAATCCTCTGCCTGCAAACACAGCAGATATAATTGCCAAATACAAAAACGTGATTGTGGCAGAACTGAACACAGGCATGTTTGCAGACTATCTGCAGGCTAAATTCCCGGGCAAAGAAATAAAACGAATCAATAAAATCCAAGGTCAGCCATTTATGGTGAAAGAAATCGTAGATGGGGTATCTAAAATCATGGAGGGCAAGTAATCATGGAAGAAACAAAATATACAGCAGCAGACTACAAGAGTGACCAACCCGTACGCTGGTGTCCCGGCTGCGGCGACCACGCTGTTCTCAACTCTCTGCACAAGGCTATGGCTACCCTCGGAGTAGCACCACACATGACGGCTGTGATTTCCGGTATCGGTTGCAGTTCTCGTCTGCCTTACTATATGAACACTTACGGCTTCCACACTATCCACGGACGTGCAGCCGCTATCGCTACAGGCTTCAAAGTGGCAAATCCGGAAATGACCGTATGGCAGATTTCCGGCGACGGCGACGGACTTGCTATCGGTGGTAACCACTTTATCCACGCCGTACGCCGCAACATCGACATAAACATTATCCTCTTTAACAATAAAATCTACGGTCTCACAAAAGGACAGTATTCTCCTACAAGCGACCGCGGCTTCGTCTCCAAATCTTCTCCTTACGGAACTACGGAAGACCCGTTTATCCCGGCAGAACTCGTATTTGGAGCAAGAGGAAACTTCTTTGCACGTGCCATTGACGTGGAACTCGCCACTTCACAGGAAGTGATGGTGGCGGCAGCACGCCATAAAGGTGCTTCCGTTGTGGAAATGCTCACAAACTGTATGATTTTCAACAACGGTATTCACAACTTTATCACAGACCGCGAAACCCGTGCAGACAGAACTATCCACCTTGTTCACGGCGAAAAGATGATTTTCGGCAAAGAAAGCAACAAGGGTATAGTTCAAGACGGATTCGGACTTAAGGCTGTGGAAATAGGCAAAGACGGATACACTATAGATGATGTCCTTGTTCACGATGCGCACTGCCAAAGCAACTTCCTCCACCAGCAACTCGCTATGATGGACGGACACGAACTACCTCTGGCTGTGGGAGTTATCCGTGACGTTGAAGGACTTACGTACAACGAGGAAGTGGAACATCAAGTGGCGGAAGTACGTGCCAAGAAAGGTTTCTCTTCACTCCGCGATATGATTCTGGCAGGTGAAACCTGGGAAGTGAAATAAAAAATCAGGCTTTTCTTCAAATGCCGGAAAGGAACGCCGTAAAAATACTCATAACAGTGGTGGCGGTTGCAGCAACTCTGCAACTTGCCGCCACTCCTTTTTTCGGTAGAGCCTGTTTCACCGCGAATATTGGACTCGGGAGATAGATAGACCCTTTTCACTCCCTGAATATTGTAGATAGACGACAGTTTACTTGAATATTTCACATTTTTTACGTAATTTTGCGAAAATATTAAAAGCCAAAGGGAAATGACCAACAATAATAATACCGAACGTCCTGTAAGAGTGCGCTTTGCACCATCACCAACAGGTCCGTTACACATTGGCGGCGTACGTACCGCACTTTACAACTATCTTTTTGCACGTCAGCACGCCGGAACAATGATTCTGCGTATTGAAGACACAGACTCTCGCAGATTTGTTCCCGGTGCGGAAGAATATATAAATGAAGCACTTAAGTGGCTCGGAATTGAAATAGACGAAGGCGTCAGAGAGGGCGGAAACTATGGTCCCTATAAGCAAAGCGAACGCCGTGACATCTATCGCGAACACGTAAAACTCCTCCTGGACGCAGGAAAAGCATACATCGCTTTCGACACCCCGGAAGAACTTGAAAAAGCTCACGCTGAAAATCCTAATTTCCAGTACGATGCCTCCACTCGCGGCAAAATGCGTAACTCGCTTGCAATGAGCAAAGAAGAAGTTGACGCTCTCCTTGCAGCAGGTGAAAAATACGTTGTCCGTTTTCTTATTGAGCCGGGCAGAGACGTGGAAGTAAACGACCTTATCCGCGGAAAAGTGGTGATAAACTCCTCTATCCTTGACGATAAAGTGCTTTACAAAAGTTCCGACGACCTTCCAACGTATCACCTCGCCAACATTGTTGACGACCACCTTATGGAAGTGACACACGTTATCCGCGGCGAAGAATGGTTGCCGTCATCACCACTCCATGTGCTTCTGTATGAAGCATTTGGCTGGCAAGACACCATGCCGCAATTCGTGCACCTGCCGTTGCTCCTCAAGCCTGACGGCAAAGGCAAACTCAGCAAGCGTGACGGTGACCGCCTCGGTTTCCCTGTTTTCCCGCTGGAATGGCATGACCCGAAAAGCGGCGAAATTTCATCAGGCTATCGCGAATCCGGCTATCTGCCTGAAGCCGTAATCAATTTCCTTGCTCTCTTAGGCTGGAACCCGGGCGATGACACGGAAATAATGACGATGGACGAACTTATAAGCAAGTTCTCATTTGACCGCTGTGCTCGCAGTGGTGCCAAATTCGACTTTGAAAAAGGCAAATGGTTCAACCGCCACTACCTCCAGCAGAAAGACAGCAAAGTGCTCGCGGAAATGTTCATCCCCGTGCTTAAGGCAAACGGTGTGAACACAGACGATTTCAGTATGGAATACATCACCAAGGTTGTAGATTTGGTGAAAGACCGTATAAATTTCGTAAAAGACCTTTGGGAACAAAGCAAATACTTCTTTGTGCAGCCTACGGAATACGACGCAAAAGCAGTGAAAAAACGTTGGTCCGAACAGATGCCGCAAATTCTCACAGACCTTACGGAAGTGCTCCGCAACCTGGAAGATTTCTCAACTCCTGCCGCAGAACCTGTCGTACTGAACTGGATTGCAGAAAAAGGCTATCATCTGGGCAATGTGATGAACGCTTTCCGTCTCACCGTTGTGGGCGAATGTAAAGGTCCTCACATGTTCGACATCACAGAACTTTTAGGCAAAGAAGAAACCATAAATCGCATACTGCTCGGCGTGCAGAGAATAAAACTGCCGGAAGCATAAAGATTTTTCACGAATCTACGGAAGTGCAATGAATTGGCTATACAACACGGCTATTAACCTCTACGCCTGTGGTGCTAAAATAGCAGCAATCAAAAGCCGCAAAATATCGCAGATGATTCAGGGGCAAAAAGAAACCCTTGAGAGGTTGCCATCACTTTTCAAAGACGGCGACAACCCTATCTGGATTCATGCAGCATCGCTCGGTGAATTCGAGCAAGGGAGAACGCTAATAGAGCAGATAAAAGAAAAATTCCCGGAAAAGAAAATTCTCCTGACGTTTTTCTCACCCTCCGGCTACGAGGTTCGCAAAAACTACGACAAAGTGGATGCCGTGGCATATCTGCCGTTTGACAAACCTGAAAATGCTGCAAAATTTGTGGAATGTGTAAAGCCTTCAATGGCAATCTTCGTGAAATACGAATTTTGGGGAAACTATATTCAAACTCTCCGTAAACACAACATTCCCGTCTATATCATTTCCGCCATTTTCCGCCCGAAACAGATATTTTTCCGTCCCGGAGGAGGCTTTATGCGTGACATTCTGAGATGCTACAAGCACCTCTTTGTGCAGGACCAGGCATCCGCAGAACTTTTGGCATCAATAGGAATTGAAAATGTGACTGTGGCAGGCGATACACGCTTTGACCGCGTGACACAGATTGTATCCTCCCCTACCCCGATTGCCGGAATAGAACGTCTTTGCGGCGGGAAAGGAGTGGATATTATTTTCGGAAGCAGCTGGCACGCAGATGAAATTCACTACAGCGCATGGCTGAACAGCAATCCTGATGTGACCTTCATCATCGCACCTCACGAATTTAACGACCACCGCTTGAACCTACTCAAAAGCAGCATAAAACACGGCAAAATCCTGTTTCTCTCCGAGTACGAAAAAATCTTCACCACTACAGGTAAAGCACCGGAAGTTCGCGGACTTATCATAGACTCCTTTGGCAAACTATCCACTATTTACCGCTACGGCAAAATAGCGTACATAGGCGGAGGATTCGGTGCAGGGATTCACAACATCAATGAGGCTGCCGTGTATGGAATGCCGATAGTTTTCGGTCCCAAATATTCCAAATTCAAGGAAGCCAAGGACTTGATTTCACTGGGCGGAGCATTTTCCGTTTCAAGCACTTCCGAGACTGCAAAAATCCTCACTCTGCTCACCACGGATCATAAACACCGCACAGATGCCGCAGAAATAGCACGGGCATACATAAAACGGAATTTAGGTGCCACAAATATTATTTTCAAGCATATTTTCGGCGTTTAGATTCAAACTTTTAGTCCTGCAAAAACGTTATAAAATAGATAGTTAACTATAGAATTATTAAGGTTATGAAAAAGTCACTTCTACTTTCGCTAATTTGTATTTCATTATCTATTCTCACGTCTTGCAACGGCAAAGAAGACCTTGCAAACGACCTTGTGGGCACATGGGCTTCCGCACCATCACAGTTAAGCACAGACGATGAAGCGGTTATTGCAGTTACACGCATTTATCACATACAAAAAGATGAAGACAAGTGCGGCGGAGCAATAAATTTTGAAGGTATTGTGAACGTAACTTCCGCTCTCACTGCAGACAGAGGCTTTCTTCAAGCCACTACTTTCTCTGCTTCCGGAACCGTAAGAGCAACCGGAACATGGGAGGCTACAGACGATGACGAAATAAAAGTTTACTATCTGCCGGAATCCGTTACCACTGTTTTTGAGCCACAAACCGTGCTTTTGCCAAACTTTGCAGCAGACAGCAACGACTCCACAGCAGTGCAGTACAAGACTATTATCGCCCAAAACGTGGCTACAAAAATCAGAGCCATCTTTATGGAAAAAGCTTCTATCGTCCTTGAAATGGACGACATAGAAATGGACAGCGACAAACAGTCGTTTACATTTGAACTTAACGACAAAAAATACGTTATTCGACGTCAATCATAAAACAACTTATTTAAACTATACTAAATTTACTTTTATTATGCTAAGTGAAAAAATGGAAGCTGCTCTTAACGAGCAGATTAATGCAGAACTTTGGTCTGCTTATCTTTATCTCTCTATGGGTATGAACTTTGAAGCTCAGGGAAGACCGGGCGTTGCAAACTGGTTCAAAATCCAATTTAAAGAAGAACAGGATCACGCTCAAATCTTTATGAACTACATCAATAGCCGCGGCGGACGCGTTATCCTCAAACCTATTGCTGAAGTTCCTACTGAATGGTGCTGCCCGCTTGAAGCATTCAAGGCTACTCTTGAACACGAACGCAAAGTTACTGCACTCATCAACAATCTTTATGCTCTTGCAGAAGAAGAAAAAGACTATGCTTCTCGCGAACACCTCAAATGGTTTGTAACAGAGCAAGTTGAAGAAGAAGAAAATGCACAGGTTCTCATCGACAAATTCACACTTATCGGTGATAACGGTATGGGTCACTATATGCTCGACCAGGAACTCGCTGCTCGTGCTTATTCCGTTCCTTCTCCTCTCGCAAACACAGAAGAATAAAAAAACACGGCAAACCCGGCTTCCCACCTGTAGTGCCTTGCACGCCAAGTAAACCCGGATAACGCCAAAATATCCCCACCTGTAGTGCTGTGGCACGCCACGGCATCCCAAGTGAACTCGGATAACGCCAAAATATCCCCACCTGTAGTGCTGTGGCACGCCACGGCATCCCAAGTGAACTCGGATAACGCCAAAATATCCCCACCTGTAGTGCTGTGGCACGCCACGGCATCCCAAGTGAACCCGGATAACGCCAAGATGCAAGCTTGGAGAGCTTGCGGCAATCAGTTAACCCCACCTTGACGCAAAATTTATTTTGCGGCTAGGTGGGGTAAATTGCTGATACACAGTCAAAATGAGCTAAGTCGTATATGACTTTGCTCATTTTGCAAAAAGGCTAAGTCGGATAGACTTTGCACCTAACATACAAAAAATTGCCCCGAATTTCACAATCCAAGACAATCCTTCACAATTTGATATTTATAAGAATGATGATTTACTATTCTTCTTCAGGAGCGGCATAAAGCGGAGGATTCACGTAATCTTCGCCCTTAAGCCACTTATCAAGCCAGCGGAAGAACACTCTCTGCCACATAACAGCATTTTGCGGCTTGAGAATCCAGTGATTTTCATCCGGGAAGATAAGCATTTCCGCAGGTACGCCACGCAGACGTGCCGCATTAAACGCCATTTCACCCTGTGATGAAAGAATGCGGAAGTCGTATTCTCCGTGAGTAATTAGGATAGGAGCAGTCCACTTGTCCACGAAACGGTGAGGAGATCCATTGGCAAACGTGTTTTGAGCAGCCTTATTGTCTTTATCCCAATATGCACCGCCCATATCCCAGTTTGCGAACCACATTTCCTCTGTTTCAAGGTACTGTGCTTCCATATTGAAGATACCTGCATGAGCTATAAGACAAGCGAAACGACCGTCATGGTTGCCTGCAAGCCAATAAACGGAATAGCCGCCGTAGCTTGCACCGACAGCACCTATACGCTCGGCATCAATGTATGATTCTTTCTTCATTTCATCAACTGCACTAAGGTAGTCACGCATATTTTGTCCCGGATAGTCCTTGGAAATTTGTTCTTCCCATTCTGTGCCGAAACCCGGAAGTCCGCGGCGGTTAGGTGCTATCACAATATATCCCTGAGCAGCCATAAGAGCAAGGTTCCAGCGGTAGCTCCAGAACTGACTTACAGCCTGTTGCGGTCCACCCTGGCAGTAGAGGATAGCAGGATATTTCTTGTTTGCATCAAAATCCGCAGGATAAAGCACCCAAGTAGTCATTTCTTTTCCGTCTGTAGTAGGAATCAAGCGTTTTTCCACTTTTGGCATATCCACAGCAGCGAGGAGTTCATCGTTTACGGAAGTAATCTTGGTAACAGTGCCGTTTTCAATAGAGCAAATCTCGTTTGGAGCACAGAAAGAGTGGAACATAGAGATAAGTTTGTTTTCACCGGCAGGACAGAGAGCGGCATAGTCGCAAACACCGTCGGCTACTGTTTTAACCTCTTTGCTTTCCACATTTATGCTGAAAATAGGAGTCACACCCTGATATGCGGCAATGAAATAGATGTCTTTGCCATTAGGATTCCAGGCAATAGCATCGGCAGTGTAATCCCAGTCCGTAGTAAGGTCACGCTTTTCACCTGTTGCCATATCCATCACGAAGATGCGGTTTTTCTCGCTTTCATAGCCATCATGTTCCATGCTCAACCATGCAAGTTGTTTGCCATCCGGAGAAAAGGCAGGATTTGTATCGTAGCCCATCATACCTTCCGTGAGGTTGCGAGTTGTTTTGTCCTCAAGATTGTAGAGGTATAGGTCGGAATTTGTGGAAAGAGCGTATTCAAGACCTGTTTTCTTGCGAGAGCAGTAAACGAGGGATTTTCCGTCCGGAGCCCAAGCGAAAGATTCAACACCACCGAAAGGACGCATAGGACATTCGTACGGCTCAGCAGCCATAATATCTTCTATATTAGAGATTCCGTCACCACAAAAATCTGCAAGGAACGGGTGTGGAATGTCTTTTGTCCACTGGTCCCAGTGTTTATACATCAGGTCGTCTATAACACGTCCTGTAGCTTTCGGAAGGTCCGCATAAACGTCCTTAGCCTCGCGGGAATATTTCACTGTGGAAATCAAAATCACCTTTTTGCAGTCCGGTGAAAACTTGAAGCCCTCCACACCGTTTTCAAGGCTTGAAACACACTTGCGGTCCGAGCCGTCGGCATTCATCACCCAGAGTTGTGGCACACCGGCTTTGTCAGAATAGATAAATGCGATGCGTTTTCCGTCTTCAATCCAGGCAGCACCGCTTTCAGACTTGGCAGTACGAGTGAGGCGAACCTGCTCCGTGCCATCAATATTCATCACGTAAAGTTCATTGTTGCTCTTGTTTTGCTCTACATTTTCGTAGGAGATATTAAAAAGCACTTTCTTTCCATCGGGAGAGACCTCCGGACCGGAAACTCTGCCTAATGCTTCAAGCACCTCAATAGAATAGTGCCTGTTTTCAATTTTCACTTCTGCGGGGCGTTCAATGATGTTTTCATCATTGCAATCGCCGGAGCAGCAAGATGTTGCGGCAGCAAAAGGTATTGTCATTGCAATAAGGGATAAAAAATTTAATTTTTTCATATTGTTTGGCTGATTATGTTTAGATGCTATTCACCATGCAGTTTTTCGTATTCTTTCTGCAGATTGTTGTCAAAATAGAGGATATGCTGGCGGTCGTTCATAGCCAGTTTTACCTTATAGGCAACAAGATTTCTGATGCCCGTCTGTCCGATTATGGACTCAACGCAAATCACGTTTCGGAGTATCCTATTGATGTCTTGCTCGCAAATTACGATAAACGGCGAATCCACATCAGTGCCTTTGCCGGACATCAAAATAAGCGTGGAAATGAGTTCATAACGGTTTTGAAGAGCCGGAATCATAGCCTGTGCGTTCTTGAGATTGCAATTGGTTGCACTCACAAGAGCCTTTATTGTCAAATCAAGTGAAACGGGATTGTATTTCAGGGCTTCCTCACACAGATTCCACGTTTCCGCATATCTGCCTTGCGTGTAACTTTCCTGGATGGCATCGTAATTGTCTGTGGGCATATAGTCTATCGTAAATGCGTAGCCATAATATACGGTTGCCATTTCATCCATGGTGAGAGTTGTGTCCCCTACTACAAACCTGTTCAGCAAAGCGCGATACAAGTCCGGATTCGTTGCCGTTTCCACCTTTATGCGATTCAAATCCACTTTGAAATTCTTATCGACTGCAAAAAGTGTAAACAGCGTGAAAAACAGGGCAATAGAAATGATGAATTTTTTTGTCATTATATTTTATTTATATGATTATTTCTGAAAGATTTCGCAGAAATTATTGCGTTTTCACTATTCGTGGAGCTTAAAACCTGCCACTTTGAGTATTTTCTCCGGAATTTCAATGTTGTTATTGAGGTTTGAGAAAATCTCTGAACCGCAACCTGCGGAAAGCACCGGTACAGGGTTTCCGGAGTGTCCGCTTGTGCTCCAAGACATGCGTGTAACCTCGTCAAACACACGGAAAACTTCCACTGCAAAGCCCATAAATGAAGAGTAAAGTGTTTTCTCATCACTTATATCACCGCGGTTTGTGAATGTTTCTTCAAAAAGGTTCTTAAGGCGTTCTGTCTGAGCGTCTTTGAGCTTTACATCGCTCCAAAAACCTAATTTTTCACTCAGGTATTGCTGCATATCTTCCCATGTGATGACACTGCGTGAAAGCATCATGGCACGGCAGTCCAGCGAGAGTTTGTCTTTGGAAAGTGTCTGACGATTAAGAGATTGGAAATCAGCATAATACTTACCGTCACGACCTACAACAAGTCCACCCGTATCATGGTCTGCAGTAACCACGATAAGTGTTTCGTCAGGGTGTTGGAGCATAAAATTGTATGCAATTTGGATAGCCTCATCAAACTTGAAAATCTCCGTGATAGCAGTGCCGGCGTCATTTCCGTGAAGTGCGTGGTCAATATTTCCGCCTTCCACCATCATAAAGAACTTATCAGGTGATGTTTCAAGCATATAGTCAAGGCAAGCCTGAGTCATCTGCGGCAACGTGAGCATACCTGCGATTGAATCGATAGTGAAGCCCACATTGCTGTCATTAAATGGATTAGGCTCTAAAAGTACCACTTTATCAGCCTTTTTATAATCAACCTTTGCAAGTTCATCAAGGCTGTAAGTGATAGCGATGCCGTTTTCTGCATATTTTGCCACCAAATCATTCGGATTTCCTTCCTTGTCTTTGAGACCTTTGAGGTTCGCACCTGCCAGGAAATCCACCTTGCCGTCAATAAACTGGCTGTCTATATCATAAAACTGACCGCGACTCGGCACATGAGCATAAAAAGCACCCGGTGTGGCATCATCTGCATAA
Organism: Muribaculaceae bacterium; assembly: GCA_051871275.1. Taxonomy (GTDB): domain Bacteria; phylum Bacteroidota; class Bacteroidia; order Bacteroidales; family Muribaculaceae; genus CAJUPY01. Next base: position 11,750 of record JBJECR010000074.1, read on the forward strand.
ACCGTGGTAACAACACCAACACCGTAGCCGTTGTCCTTAAGCACGTTTGCCATAGAATACACAGCCGTGCTGTCCGGAGTTACACCAATCATACCATTATTTGTTTTGAAGCCTGTAGAAAGAGCCGTACCTGCAGCAGCGGAATCCGTAACACTTGAATTTGCAGAATATGTGGTGCAGAAAGAAGATACGGGGAATTGAAGCATCGTAAGCGGTTTTTCACCGTTATATACAGTTCGGTTCATCTCCTGAGTAGCCATAAGAGGCACTATTCCCATGCCGTCTCCTATAAAATAAAAAATATACTTTGGTTCCGCATTCAGAACCAATGACACTAAAATCAGTGTAGCTGAAAGAAAATGTTTGAGTTTCATAATTTTGTTTGGGTATTAGTTATTTTGGTTGATTCCTTATAAATTATCGGTTGATTATTATTTGTTTACAATTTATTATGCAAAAATACGCAAAATGTCTCAAATAACGGTTTTATTTTAGCAATTATTATGAATTAACCACCTGTGGAAAGCCTTTCACGTAAGTCTTCATTTTCAGCTTTTAGCGACTTTGTCTCGACAT
>JBJECR010000075.1:0-12186 GCA_051871275.1 Muribaculaceae bacterium
GTGTTTTTCATAATATTAACATGAAAAACGTTGCGTTTCTATTTGGATTCTTCAATTTCCCGGAAATGCGTTGTTAATGCGGAGTTAAAGCCATTAACATTTTTTAGTAATTTGCACGGAATATATTTCGTAACTTTGTCAAGATATATCAAAACTTTCCAAGATATGAATTCAGATTTGAAAAAAATTTTGAATAGCGATACAGACGGGCTCGTGACATACGAGTACCTCGCTAATCATATTGATTCTTGCGACGACATTATCGATGACTTGATTGAAAACATTATCCGAGTGGATAAATCCGGACAATTCGTGGCAAGCACGGCAAGATACCTCAATGCTATCGACAGCGAGAAATTTGCCGACGCTATCTCCAAACTCATTGCCGCAGCAATTGAAAAAGACCGCGAAAACAGATATCTCGGTGACCTGCTCCAAGGCATTTGGGGTGAAGACTATGCCGCTCGTGCAGAAGAACTTAAGGCATCTGACGACAATTTCCGCAGAATTTACAAGCGTCTTTATCCCACAGGATTTTAAGCATACAAAATCACTATTATGAACATCAAATCACTTATCCTTTCACTCACCGTGATGCTCTGTTGCTGCGGTTGCATAAACGGGAGCGAAACCACTACGCAAATGAATACAACTACAACACAAGAAGATGCGTTTGTAACGCTCAAGACGTCGTTAGGCGACATCACTCTGCGTCTTTACGGCGACACTCCAAAACACAAAGAAAATTTCCTCAAACTCGTCCGCGAAGGGTACTACGACGGTGTGCTTTTCCACCGTGTTATCAATGAGTTTATGGTGCAAACAGGTGACCCCGACTCTAAAAATGCTCCCGCAGGAAAAATGCTCGGCATGGGCGACCCCCGCTACACTATCGAGGCTGAAATAAACTATCCTCACCACTTCCACAAACGCGGTGCACTCGCTGCCGCTCGCACAGGCGACCAGATGAACCCGGAAAGACGATCTTCCGGCTCTCAGTTTTACATCGTGACAGGTCAGGTCTATAACGACTCCACACTCAAGCAAATGGAAAAACGCCTCCAGCAGCAACAGCAGCAAGAGGTTTTTAACCGTCTCGCCACCGAGCACAAAGACACTATCATGGCTATGCGTCGCAGCCGTGACCGCGCAGGACTGGAAAAACTCCAAAACGAACTTATCGAGCAAATGATGAAAGAAGTGGCTGCAAATCCGGCTAAGATTTCAGACGAAGCAAAAGCCGCTTACACCACTATCGGCGGTACTCCGCACCTTGACGGCGCTTACACCGTTTTCGGCGAAATAACAGACGGAATGGACGTGGTTGCCGCTATTGAAAAGGCTGAAACAGACAGCAACGATCGCCCGAAGGAAGACATCAAAATCATCAGTGCCACAATAAAGGAATAAATCGGTATCCTAATAGTCTGTAAACAAGACACTTTAACCATTCCTATGGATTACAGCATATTCACCCTTTCAAACGGACTGAAAGTAGTTCACCAATACTGCAAGGACACTGCAATGGTATTGGTGAACGTGTTGTATTTCGTAGGAGCAAGAAACGAGTCGCCGGAACGCACAGGAATGGCACATCTGTTTGAACATCTGATGTTTGGCGGCTCCGTAAATATTCCGGACTTTGACGGCGAACTGCAACGTGCAGGCGGACTGAACAATGCCTGGACAAGCAATGATTTCACGAATTTCTACGACGTTCTCCCGGCAAAAAACATTGAAGTGGCACTCCGCCTGGAAAGCGACAGAATGTTGTCGCTCTCATTCACGCCAAAGTCACTGGAAGTGCAGAGAAACGTTGTGATAGAGGAGTTTAAGGAGACGTGTCTGAATCGCCCGTATGGAGACCTTATGCACAATCTCCGAGGAATGATATATAAAACGCACCCCTATTCTTACCCCACTATCGGCAAGGAAATCAGCCATATACAAAACGTTACCATGGACGAAGTTAAAAACTTTTTCTATTCTCACTATTCGCCCGCAAACGCACTTCTCACTATTGCCGGAAACATCAGTCTTAAAGATACCAAACGCCTCGTGGAAAAATGGTTCGGCGACATTCCCGCAAGAGAAATCGTCCGCAAGCCTATCCCGCAGGAACCCGTCCAAACAGAACCTCGCAGGAAAACGGTGACAGCAAACGTGCCACTGAATCTGATTGCAATCGCCTACCCTATGGGTGGATACAAATCTCAGGACTATATCATCTGCGACTTGCTGACAGACATCCTCTCCTCCGGCAGAGCATCACGTTTCTGCCGCACACTGGAGAAAGAAGACTGTTTTTCAAATGCCGACGCCTCTATTATCGGCAGCGAAGACCCCGGATTTCTGATGATTATCGCCACTCTTGAAGATGACAACTTTGAAAAAGCGGAAAGTCTGATAAACGAGCAGTTGCAACGTCTCAAAGACGGCGATATCACGGAACGAGAGCTGCAACGTGCACTGAACCGCTACGACAGTGAACAAACTTTTGCCTCAATGTCTTTCATAGAAAAGGCAAACAAACTCACTTTTGCCGTTTATCACGGCGAAGACCCAGATGAAATTGCCGCTCGTTACCATGCTATAACCCTTAAAGACCTGCAGGAAGGAGCAAAACGCATTTTGGATCCTAACAAGGCTAACACTCTGATTTACAAACCGGAAATATAAGTTTTTTTTATGTCAAGAAACACAGGCAAATACGCTACACTGCTCTTTATCATCGTTTTCACGGTGATGGTTTGCCTCACGTCTTGCTCACTCAAGAAAAACACCGCATCTACAAGAAACTACACTGCGTTTATCACCAAATACAATATTTACTACAACGGCGACACGCACTACAAAGAAACGCTCTCGGAGATGGAGAAAAATTACGAGGACGACTACACTGCTCTCGTACTCACCCACCCCGCTCAAGCTAAGACAAACGAAAAAGCCCCGCAGCCTTCCGGCGATTTCACTCGCTCCATCGAAAAGGCTCAAAAGGCTATCCAACTCCGCTCCATAAAGAAAAAACCAAAGAAAAAATCCGGCAAGAAAAATGATCCGGAATACAAAGAATGGATGAAACGAGATGAGTACAACCCATTTCTCCACAATGCCTGGATGATGATGGGTCGCTCACAGTTTATGAACGGCGATTTCCTTGGTTCCGCATCTACTTTTTTCTACATTTCCAAGCACTTCACATGGCTGCCCGAAACTGTCACGGAATCCAAACTCTGGCAGGCTCGCAGCTATTGCACTATGGACTGGCTCTATGAGTGCGAAGTGATTATAACACGCATAAAGGCTGAAGAACTCACAAGCAAAAACCTCAAATTCCTCTACAACGTCACATACGCGGATTTCCTCATCAGAAGCGAAAAATATGCGGAAGCCGTGCCATTCCTCCGAGAAGCTATAAAAAATACAAACGGAGCACAAAAAACAAGGCTCAACTTCCTCCTGGGGCAGATTCTAAGCAGAACAGGCGAAAAAGCGGAGGCTTACAAGGCTTACGCTGCTGCCGGGAAATGGGGCGGTGCTTCTTACCGCACTAAATTCAACGCCAGAATCAAGCAGAGCGAAGTGTATGAAGGCACAGATATCAGCAAAGAAGTGTCCGCACTCAAACGTATGACAAAATATGCAAGAAATAAAGAATACCTGGACCAAATTTACTATGCAATAGGTAATCTTTACCTTTCTCGAAACGATACCACGGAGGCGGTGAAATACTATGAACTTGCCGCAGAAAAAAGTACAAGAAACGGCATTGACAAGGCTATCTCACAAATAACCCTCGGTGAACTCTATTTCGCTATGCACAAGTATGATAAGGCTCAGCCGTGCTATGCGGAAGCCGTGCCGCTCCTGCCGGAAACGTATCCAAACTACAAACTGCTCAAAAAGCGTTCCGACGTGCTTGACGAACTTGCCGTTTATTCACAAAACGTAGTGCTGCAAGACTCGCTCCTATACCTTTCAACGCTCGACAAAGTGCAACAGCTTGACATCATAAACACTATCATTGCCGAACTCAAGAAAAAAGAAAAAGAGGCTGAAGAAGAGGCAAAACGCGAAAGTTACCTCGCGGAACGTGCCGCCGAAGGCACCGGGCTGAAAGACAACGGCAGTTCACCAACGCAGTTTACACTGAACACGGACAAATCCTGGTATTTCTACAATACCTCCGCTAAAAATGCCGGAAAAACTGAATTCCAGAAAAAGTGGGGACGCCGCAAACTTGAAGACGATTGGCGTCGCAGAAACAAAGCGTCATTTAACTTTAACGATTTTGAAGAAAGTAGCGGTGACAACGAAGAAAGTCCGCAGGAACAAACGGAAGAAATGAACGACAGCACCGCTAATCCTGCAGACGAAAAAGCCGCTAAAGAACGTGAAGCCAAGGAAAATGACCCACACTTCCCGGAATACTACCTCAAGCAAATTCCCTCTACAGATGAGGAAAGAGCAACGTCTAACGAAATTATCCAGGAAGGACTGTTCAATATGGCTGTTATCCTCAAGGACAAACTGGAAGATTTCCCCGCTTCACTTGAGGAATTTGACCGCCTTATGACTCGCTACCCGGACAATGAATATAAACTTGACGTTTATTACAATATTTACCTGATGTTTATGCGTCAGGGCAACACGACACTCGCAAACAGATACAGGCAACTGATAGTGACAGAGTTCCCGGATTCGCCTTACGGAATTGCTATGCGTGACCCGAACTACATTGAAAACATAAAGGTGATGGAAGAACGCCAGGAGCAAATTTATGCCGATGCTTACTCCGCTTACCTTGAAGACCGCAACAGCGAAGTGCATGCGGCATACGAACTGATGATGGACCAGTACGCCACAAGCAAACTGATGCCTAAATTCATGTTTATCGATGCTCTCGCATACGTCACGGAAAACAATCCTGATATGTTCCGCGACAGGCTCAAAACCATGCTGGAAAAATACCCGGAAACAGACGTTACACCTATCGCTTCCGCATACCTTTCCGGACTTGCAAAAGGCAGAAAACTGCATAGCGGCGGCTCGAATACTCGCGGCATGCTCTGGGATATTCGTCTCTCCAACGACTCCTCCGCCGTGGCTAATGATTCTATTGCACAATTCACTCTGAACCCGGAAGAAGAACAGCTGTTTATCCTCCTCTTCCCAACAGACACAGTGGCTGCAAACGACTTGCTGTTCCGTGTGGCAAGACACAACTTCACCTCTTTTGTAGTGAGCGACTTTGACCTTGAAATGATGAACTTCGGTCGCCTCGGACTGCTTATCGTGAAAGGATTCGCAAATCTCTCCGAACTGAACAACTATCGCCGCGTGACTGCAGAAAGTGCCACCCTGAGGTTGCCGCCGCAAGTACGCCCCGTAATTATCAGTGCCGCAGACTTTGACAAACTTCTCAAAGAGGGTCGCTCATTTGAGGAATACTTTGAATATGCACGCCAGCAAATGTATATCTCCACGGAGGAAGACGTGTTGCCACCGGAAATTTTCGGTCCTTCCGAGGGATATATTGAGGAAGAAGAAACAGTGCCCGCAGACACCACTGTTTCCGAACAGGAAATAGAACCGATAATTCCTGAAAAAGAAGAAATCACACCGGAAATAGAACCTGAAATGCCGGAAGCACCGGTTATTCCGGAAAGAGAAAATCCTGCAAAACCTGCACAAGAAATGAAAGCCGTGCCGGATAGCGTGCCACAAGCAGCTCCTGCTCCGGAAAAAGTTCAGCAAACTCCGCAAAAGCCGGGCAACGCAAAGCAACCTGCAAAACCTGCCGCAAAACCTACGGAAAAGAAAGACTCCGTAAGCACAAAGAAAGATAATACCAAGAAAAAAGTAACCACACCTTCACTCCCACAGTACCCGACAGGTAGCGAAGGCGATGACCCGTTGCTGGAATAAAAATACCCAAAAAACATCAATTAAAGAAATTTTTCCATAAAAATGTGGTATTATAGAAAATAATGCCTAAATTTGCAACACGATAAATGCCCGGAGTGGCAAAAAACAAAAAGTTACGACTCTTAAATTATTTAACCTATAAAATCAAATTAAAAACACTATGTCAAAAGTTACAGTAGTAGGTGCCGGTAATGTAGGCGCTACATGTGCAAATGTATTGGTAACTTCACAAATTGCAGATGAAGTAGTTCTTCTTGATATCAAAGAAGGCGTATCAGAAGGTAAAGCAATGGATATTATGCAGACAGCAAATATCCTCGGTCTTGAAACTCGTCTTTTCGGTGTTACAAACGACTATTCCAAAACAGAAGGCAGCGACGTTGTTGTAATCACTTCAGGTATTCCACGTAAGCCGGGTATGACTCGTGAAGAACTTATCGGTGTAAACGCAGGTATCGTAAAATCAGTTACGGAAAACGTGCTCAAGCACTCTCCAAATGCTGTTATCGTATGCGTTTCAAACCCAATGGACACTATGACATACCTTATCCACAAAACTTCCGGTCTTCCAAAGAACAAAATCATCGGTATGGGTGGTGCTTTGGACAGTGCACGTTTCAAATATTTCCTCAGCCAGGCTATCGGTGCAAACGCTAAGGAAGTGGAAGGTATCGTAATCGGCGGACACGGCGACACTACAATGATTCCTCTCACTCGTTTTGCTGCATACCGCGGTATTCCTGCTTCTGAATTTATCTCTGCAGAAAAACTCGCAGCAGTAGCAGCAGACACTATGGTTGGTGGTGCTACTCTGACAAAACTCCTCGGCACTTCTGCATGGTATGCTCCGGGTGCAGCTTCAGCGCAAGTTGTAGCAGCAGTTTTAGGCGACCAGAAGAAACTCATCTCTTGCTCTGCTCTGCTTGACGGTGAATACGGCGAAAGCGACCTCTGCATCGGTGTTCCTTGTATCCTTGGCAAGAACGGTATTGAAAAAATCGTTGAATTCAACCTCAACGAAGAAGAAAAAGCTCTCTTCCACAAGAGTGCTGAAGCTGTTCACAAAACAAATGCAGCTCTTGCATCTGCTCTTTAATGATTATGAATATGAAATCGCTTAAATTCCTCTTTACGGCGGTTGCCGTGGCACTCATTGCCTTATTGCCGGGCTGCAAAAGTCTCAACAAAACTGATGACGGCGGCAAGTCCGAGGCACAGGAGAAAGGTGTTTATTTCCTTCCGCAAGGTGCTATCTACGACGTGAACGAAAATCCGGAAAAGCTCACAATCATAGACTTCAACGCCACTTGGTGCGGTCCTTGCAAAGCTTTCTCTCCGATTTTTGAAGAAGCCTCAAAAGACTATGCCGGAAAAGTGAAGTTCATTGCCGTTGACGTGGATTTACACCGCGAAATGGCAGAAGAACTGAACATCAACTCCATTCCTGCTATTCTTTTCATCAACACAAACGGTGTGAAAGAATGGTCCGTAGGACTTATGACAAAAGAAGAATTTTATGGCAAAATTGATTCTGCCCTGAAATAAGCGATTCCCCATAACACTAAAAAAACGTGCTGCATCTGAAGTAGGTGCAGCACTTTTTTTATCTTTGAATGGGATTTATTAGTCTTATTAGTCTTATTAGTCTTATTGGTCTAATTGGTCTAATTCCTGATTCCTGATTTCTATTTCCCAATTCCTAATTTCTAATTCCCAATTCCTAATTCCTAATTCCTAATTCCTATTTCCTATTTCCTAATTCCTATTTCCTATTTCCTAATTCCTATTTCCTGATTCCCTTTTAAGATTTCTGGAATTGCGTAGGCGACATGCCGGTGAGGTGCTTGAAGTATTTGCCAAAGGAGGATTGATTATTGAAATTCAGGGAATAAGCCACTTGCTGAACGTTCATTCCGGAGAATCTGAGCATATTTTTAGCTTCCAGAATCACGTATTCATCTATCCACTCTGCAGCAGAGCGGTTTGTGACATCTTTAATAATAAATGAAAGATATTTAGGCGAAATGCAAAGTTTGTCTGCATAAAAACCTACGGAACGCTCCGTGGTGTAATGTTTGTGAACAAGTTCTATAAATTCACGGACATAATTAAAACGTCTGGAGCCTGTTTTCTGTATATCTTCCACCTCGGTTTTTTCCGGTTTCACAAGGCTGTCTGCCACCTGCATAAGCTGGTAAATAAGAGCGGCAATGAGAGAACGGGAAATATTACGAGTATAGAGATTTTGGTTTGAGTTTATTTTGGCATTGAGGTAAAGCATCTGCAAATAGTTGCTGATGAGGGAGTAATACTCATCGTCCATTTTGAGCACCGGACCTTTCACATGGCTCAGGTGTGAATTTTGCAGCACATTTATGTCAATGTTTATACTCTTGATAAATTCTGAAGAAACGGAAAGGAAATAAAATTCCGCTCCTTGCTCTTTATCCACTTCCAGCAGTCTGTGATAAGCATTGGGACCTGTCACAAAAAGAGAACCTTCGCTCAGCACAAATTCATCCGTGTTTATAGCCGCTTTTAGAGAACCTCTGGTGACAAGAACAAATGATATTCCGTCAAAAGAAGCGGCATCATTCGGCGATTCATTCAGAAAATCGTTTTTGATATTGAGGGAACAAATCAGATAGTCGCCCTTTGCTTGGGAAAAAGTTTTGGCGTAGTTTTGGATAGCCTGAAGTTGCTCAAGTTGTATTTTTTTGTCAATCATGGCTGCTGTTTATTCTTTAGAGTTTGAGCGTTTGGAAGCGATAGGAATCATTATGGAAGTGTAAATCTGTATAGCACCACCGGCAATAGTGAATGCAAGCCAGTCGCGTGCAGCATTGTCGTAAAACATAAAGAATGCAGCTACACAAAAGAATATTGCACTCCAGGATTCTATTCTGTAAAGGCGACGCACACGGTCGTTATCGCCTTCGTATTTCGTAAAAAGGCGTGAAATCACCAGCACACCGGCACCCACGGCAAACACATACTTATATATCTGTCCGGAAAAATATGGTGCATCTATCTGCAAAATAGGCAGACAAGTGCCTATCACTATCAGTAGCAAGCCGACAGTCATTGATGTTATCAGCAGTTTTTCTTTTTTCTCTTTTGTCATAGTATTTATTATTTTGCCTTACACGCTATTATTCAAACACATACACGTCTTCGTTTTCACGTTGCATTCTGTATTTTTCCCTCACAATCTCCTCCAGCCTTTCCGGGTCTGTGCGGAGCTGATTGTTAAGGTTAAAATAATAGTCAAAGGTGTCTGTACTGATTTTTATTTCATTTTCAAGTACCGCAATACGCTCCTTATACACAGCGTATTGCGGCATAGAATAGTCGCTTAAAAGTAAAATATATGCCACGGCGAGCAGGAATACGAGGAAAGGCAGTGATACAAAGCGTTTGTACCACGACTTTTTCTTGTGTTCACCGCTATTTTTGTTTTCTTCCATAGCCAATAGCAAATATCGTGAGTGAATTTTAGTCTCTGTTGCCGAGGAAGCGGAGCAGATACAGGAAGAGGTTCACAAAGTCCAGGTAAAGTGAAAGTGCCCCTATAGTGGCAAGTCTGCCATCGGCTGCAGTAGGATTCAGCTCTACCATTCTCTTGATTTTCTGAGTATCCCAAGCCGTAAGTCCGGTGAAGATAAGCACGCCTACTCCGGAGATAATCCACTCAAGTGTAGAACTTTGCATAAAGAGGTTCACGAGGATGCAGATGATAAGTCCGAAAAGTGCCATCACGAGGATTGAGCCAAACTTGGAGAGGTCCGTCTTGGTAACATAGCCATATACGCTCATAGCACCGAAAGTACCTGCTGTCACAAAGAATGTTGTGGCAATGGACTGAGCGGTGTACACATAGTATATAAGAGACAATGTCAAGCCGTTAAGAATGGCAAAGACGTAAAAGAGGAGTGTCGCCGTAGTGGAAGACATTGAGTTCAAGCGAGCGGAGAGATAAATCACAATACCTATTTCCGCAATAGCAAGTCCCCAATAGACCCAACTGTTTGTGGCGAGAGTTTCTGCAAAGCCTGTTGCAAAATAGGCAGTGCCGAGAGATATGAATGCTGTGATGAGAATGGCGAAAGTCATTTTGAGATATACGCTTTTCATCACGGAATTTACTACTTCTTCAAATGTGCGACCGTAGCGGAAGTCCATTTGTGACTGATAATTGTTGTAGTTCATAATACTATTTTTTGTTTGTTAAGATTTATAATAAAGAGCGTGATTACATTCGTTCCGGAACGTTTATTCCGAGGAGGCTCATAGCCGTCTTAATCACTTTTGCAGTCACGCTGCAGATAGTGAGGCGGAGAGAGCGGATAGCGGCATCTTCTTCTCGGAGAATGGAATAGTCGTGGTAGAACTGGTTGTATTGTTTCACGAGTTCGTAAGTGTAGTTTGCAATAAGTGCGGGAGAGTAGCTTCTGCCGGCTTCAGCCACCGTTGCAGGGAAGTCGGAAAGCGTCTGGATAAGTGCCGTTTCCTTTTCGTTTGGCACCACGGCAGAGAAGTCTGTCACAGCCACGCCTGTTTCTGCAGCCTTGCGGAGCACAGAGCGGATACGAGCGTAAGTGTATTGAATGAAAGGACCGGTGTTGCCGTTAAAGTCAATGGATTCTTTCGGGTTGAAAGTCATGTTTTTACGCGGGTCAACCTTGAGAAGGAAGTATTTGAGTGCTCCCAATCCTACGGTTTCGCAGATTTCATTCACTTCGTTTTCCGTGAGTCCGTCAAGTTTGCCAAGTTCTGCGGAAACAACTTTTGCCGTTTTCACCATATCATCGATAAGGTCATCTGCATCTACAACCGTACCTTCGCGGCTCTTCATCTTTCCTTCCGGGAGTTCCACCATGCCGTATGAGAAGTGCACAAGGTCTTTTCCCCACTTGAATCCGAGGCGATCCAGGAGGAGTGAAAGCACCTGGAAGTGATAGTTTTGCTCGTTGCCCACAACGTAAATCATCTTGTCGATAGGATAATCTTGGTAGCGGAGCTTGGCAGTACCGATATCCTGTGTCATATAAACGGAAGTACCATCGCTGCGGAGAAGCAACTTGTGGTCCAGTCCGGCATCGGTGAGGTCTGCCCAAACGGATCCGTCTTCTTTGCGGTACATAATGCCTTTTTCAAGTCCTTCCAGCACTTTTTCTTTACCTTCCAGGTAGGTGTTGCTTTCGTAGTAAATCTTGTCGAAATCCACACCCATACGTTTGTATGTTTCATCAAATCCGGCATAAACCCAAGAGTTCATCATTTCCCAGAGACTGCGGATTTCCGGATCTTTCTGTTCCCATTTGCGGAGCATTTCTCGTGCTTCCTGCATGAGCGGAGAAGCCTTTTCAGCCTCTTCCTCCGTCATACCTTTAGCCGTAAGTTCTTTGAGTTCAGCCTTATAGTGTTTATCAAAGAGCACATAGAAGTCGCCTATAAGGTGGTCGCCTTTCTTGCCTGTGGATTCCGGAGTAGCACCTTCGCCCCATTTTTTCCAAGCAAGCATAGACTTGCAGATGTGAATACCGCGGTCGTTCACAATATTTGTTTTCACCACCTTGTTTCCGCAAGCCTTAAGGATTTCCGCGAGGCTGAAACCGAGGAGGTTGTTACGAACGTGACCCAAGTGAAGCGGTTTGTTCGTGTTAGGTGAAGAGTATTCCACCATCACGAGCGGAGAATTTTCCGTAGCCTTTGTCTTGCCGTAATCTTCAGCTTTGTCTATATCTGCAAGCACGGAATTCCAATAAGTAGGGCAGATGACGAGATTTAAGAATCCTTTCACGGAATTAAATCTCTCCACCACTTTCTCGTTTTTCACGAGCCATTCTCCAATTTCATTTGCTACTGCTTCCGGTGCTTTTTTAGCAGCTTTCACCCATGGGAACACCACCACGGAGAGGTTTCCTTCAAAATCTTTTCGTGTACTCTGCAGCACTATTGTTTCCGGTGCCGCATCAATCCCATAAAGCTCTTTAACTGCCTTAGAAACAGCAGTTTGTAGTATTTTATTTAATGACATCTGTTGTTATTTTGTATTTACACATTAACTTTAAGGTACAAAGTTAATGATTATGCACCAAAAAATCGTCATTTTTACTATTAAAAAATAATAAAGGAGAAGAAAACGGCACTTATAGAAACCAACAAAGGACATTCTCACGAATGCCCTTTGTAGTGACTCGTACAGGATTCAAACCTGTAACCTTCTGATCCGTAGTCAGATGCTCTATTCAGTTG
>JBJECR010000076.1:0-12086 GCA_051871275.1 Muribaculaceae bacterium
ATGCCATACTGAACTTTAGCACCGGATATTCCGTCCAATCTTTCTCAACGGAATCTATAAACAAGCCTTTGAAAAGCTCTTTTTTGCCCTCAAAATAAGATTGCAGAGTGGAAACAAGGAGTGACTTTCCGAATCGCCTGGGGCGGCTCAGAAAGATGTATTTACTCAGGTTTATCATCTTGTAAATATACTCTGTTTTATCAACGTAAACACAGTTTAGATTTACAATTTCCGAATAGGTCTGAATACCTACGGGCAATCGCTTGAGTTTCATACTCTCCATTGTTTTGCAATTTTTGTAAGTTATAACGATTTATTTCCGAGAAATATTATCCTCCGAAGTTATCGTAGTGTATGCTTTCCGGTGCAACCCCGAGGCTGTCCAGCATTTTGTTTACTGCAGCACTCATCGGACCGGGACCGCACATATAGTACTCGATATCTTCCGGTGATTCGTGGTCTTTGAGGTATGTTTTGTAAATTACTTCGTGAACGAAGCCCGGAGTGTATTTTACGCCCGCTTCATCTGCAGCAGGGTCCGGACGGTCCAGAGCAAGGTGGAACTTGAAGTTAGGAAATTCCTTTTCCAGTTGGAGGAAATCTTCAAGGTAGAACACCTCGTTCAGTGCACGAGCACCATAGAAGTAATTCATGATTCTGTCTGTAGTTTTCAGCGTCTTGGTCATGTGCATGATTTGTGCACGGAGCGGTGCCATACCTGCACCACCGCCAATCCACATCATTTCTGCCTTAGAGTCAAAAATAGGGTGGAAATCACCGTAAGGTCCGCTCATAATTACTTTGTCACCCGGTTTGAGTGTAAAGATATAGCTGGAAGCAATACCCGGCATCACGTCTTGGAATCCTACTTCAGGTTTCGGCTTGAAAGGCGGAGTGGCAATACGCACTGTGAGCATAATGCGGTCACCTTCAGCGGGATAGTTTGCCATAGAGTATGCACGGATGGTAGGTTCGGTGTTTTTGCACTCCAGGGTGAAAAGTCCGAATTTTTCCCATGCCGGGAGGTATTCATCGCCTATAAGAGCCTTATCAATGTCTTTATCGTAGTCCATTTCATACGTAGGAATCTTTATTTGAGCGTATGAGCCGGGGATAAAGTTCATGTGTTCGCCCGGAGGGAGAGCCACGATAAACTCTTTGATGAAAGTGGCAACGTTTTTGTTTGAAATCACTTCACATTCCCATTCTTTAACGTCCAACACGGATTCTGAAACGCCGATTTTCATATCATCTTTCACTTTCACTTGGCAGCCCAGGCGCCAGTGGTCTTTCATTTCCTTGCGAGTGAAATGCACTTTTTCCGTAGGCAATATTTCGCCACCGCCTTCAAAAACCTGTAGGCGGCACTGTCCGCAACTGCCTTTTCCGCCACAAGCGGAGGAGAGGAACACACCGGAATCCGAAAGTGAGGAGAGGAGCGATTTTCCGGCATCTACGTTGATATCCTTTGTATCGTTCATATTGATATTTACCTTGCCGGACTTCACGAGATAGTGTTTTGCCACAAGGAGGACAGCCACGAGGAGCAGCGTAAGGATAAGGAAAATACCTACACTTGAAAATACGGTCAGAGATGTAGATGCTGCGAGTAATATGTTCGTTAGTGTCATAATTTCTTCTCCTTTTATAGTTTAATACCCAAGAAACTCATAAAGGCTATGCCCATGAGTGCCGTGATGATAAATGTGATACCTATTCCGCGAAGTGGTTTCGGCACGTTTGAGTAGCTTGCCACTCTCTCGCGGATTGCGGCTATAGCCACGATTGCAAGAAGCCAGCCAAGTCCCCAGCCTGCTCCGGCACATGTTGCAGTCCATGCACTGTCAAATTCTCTCTGCTGCATAAAAAGTGAGCCTCCGAGGATTGCACAGTTTACGGCAATAAGCGGGAGGAAAATACCGAGTGAAGCATAGAGCGACGGGCTGTATTTTTCCACTGTCATTTCCACAAGCTGTGTCATGGACGCTATCACGGCGATAAACATTATCAGGGAGAGGAAACTCAAATCCACTTCCGCAAAATCTTCGCCGAGCCACTGTAAAGCACCTGCCTTGAGAACGTAGTTTTCAAGCATATAGTTTACGGGAAGGCTTATCACGAGCATAAATGTTACTGCTACTCCAAGTCCCAGTGCTGTCTTGACGTTTTTGGAAACGGCAAGGAACGAGCACATTCCCAGGAAGTATGCAAACACCATATTGTCGATAAAAATCGACCTTATAAAGAGATTCAGTTCTTCCATTTTTTAGTCCTCCTGTAAATCTTTGTTTATTGAACGATGAACCCAAATGATGCATGCCACAACAATGAGTGCCATAGGTGGAAGTATCATAAGTCCGTTGTTTACGTAGCCGTGGTCGTAGCACCACTGTGGCACTACCTGATATCCCAGGAGTGTGCCGCTGCCGAGGAGCTCACGGAAAAAGCCTACAATCACGAGGATAATAGTGTAGCCCAGTCCGTTGCCGATACCGTCAAGGAAAGACGGCCACGGGCGGTTTGCCATAGCAAATGCTTCAAGGCGTCCCATGAGGATACAGTTTGTGATTATCAATCCGATAAACACGGAGAGCTGCTTTGCCACATCGTAGGCGTAAGCAAGAAGCAACTGGTTTACTATCACCACCAGTCCTGCAACTACCACAAGCTGCACGATAATACGTATATTTGTGGGGATTGTGTTTCTGAGGAGTGAGATTATCACGTTTGAAAAAGCAAGCACGGCAATAACGGACATTCCCATCACGAGTGCCGGCTCGAGTTTTGCAGTCACCGCCAGAGCAGAGCAGATACCGAGTATCTGTACGATGACCGGATTATCTTTTGACAGCGGATTAAATATCACGCTTTTACTTGTCTGTTTCTCTGCCATAATTATTCAGCTCTAAGTGTTTTAAGATATGTTTTGTATGGTGAAAGGCAGTCCGCAAGCATTGCACTTACGCCTTTGCTGGTGATAGTGCCGCCGGAAATACCGTTCACATAGTCTTCGTTGCCGGAAGGTTTCTGTCCGTTTTTCACCACGGAAACGGGGAGAAATTCTCCGTCTTTGAAAAGTGTTTTGCCGGGGAACTGTCCGTAGAACGCTTCTTTTGTGATTTCAGCACCAAGTCCCGGAGTTTCGCCCTGATGGTCGAAGTATGCACCGTAGATTGTGCTGCCGTCTTCATTCAGCGAGAGGTAGCCCCAAATAGGGCCCCAAAGTCCTGCTCCGTAAAGAGGAATGATGTATTTTTTAGTGCCGTCTATTTCACAAATGTATAAAGGCAAGAGGCGTTCTGCTGCTGCAACTTTGCTTTGTGCCGCAATGCTTACGGCAAAAGCATTATCGCCGATTTTTTCGCCTTTTTCGTTTATCACCACCTGTCCTGTGATGTATTTGTCAAATTCAGCCTGAATATTTTCCGGTGCCGGAGTGATATTCACGGAAGCAAGAATCTGACGGCGGCGGTCGTTGTCCTCGTTAGCCTGCTGGCGGTCTTTGAGCGACATGGAAGTGAGGGCAAGAGCCGTACCCACCACCACAACGAGGATTATGATGTAGATTACTGTATAAATATTGCTCTGCTTATTCATTGCTGACGGATTTTACACGGTTAAGTCTTTTGTTTATATTCGCTCTCACTACGCAATAGTCTATCAGCGGTGCAAATACGTTCATCAAGAGCACTGCGAGCATTGCTCCTTCCGGGTAACCGTTGTTATAGACGCGAATGATTATTGCAATCACACCTATGAGGAAGCCGTAGATGTATTTACCTGTGTTTGTGCGTGCCGCTGTCACAGGATCCGTTGCCATAAACACTGCTGCAAAGGCAAAACCGCCCAAGCAGAGATGTTCTCCAACACCGAGCATTGAGCCGGGGTAGGTTGGAGTGGCAAATGCGTTTGCTATCAGTGCCATAATAGCACCTCCGGCAAATACGGAGAGCATTACTCTCCAGCTTGCTATGCCTGTGGCGAGGAGTATCACCGCACCGATAAGGATGCAGAGTGTAGATGTTTCACCGAAAGAACCCGGAATCAAGCCTATGAACATATCCCAAAGCGACATTGCACCGTTTGAGAGGTTTGTGAGTGCAACTTCGCCTGTAGCTGTTGCCACCTGACCTAAAGGAGTAGCACCCGTGAAAGTGTCCGGGAGTGTGTTGCCAAGTCCGAGAATAGTGTCTGAAGCCACAAAAACTTTGTCACCGCTCATGCTTGCAGGATAAGCGAAGAAAAGGAAGGCTCGTGCGGCGAGCGACACGTTCAGAAAGTTGTAGCCTGTGCCACCGAATACTTCTTTTACGAAAATTACGGCAAAGGCTGTTGCCACGGCTATCATCCAGATTGGTGTCTCGATAGGGCAAATCATCGGGATGAGAAGTCCGGAAACGAGGAAGCCCTCCTGGATTTCTTCTTTTCTCCACTGTGCCACCATAAATTCTATACCTAAACCTACGGCGTAGCAAACGATTATTGAGGGGAGAATGGCAAGAAAGCCATAAGCCATCATTTCAAAGAATGAAGCATCTGTCACTCCTGCCGCCAAATTGTTTTGGTACGCAGTATTGTACATTCCAAAGAAAAGACACGGCAGAAGTGCCAGCACTACTATTATCATAGCACGCTTGGAATCACGGCTGTCGTGAATGTGCACACCGGATTTAGATGTGGTGTTCGGTGTGAAAAGGAATGTTTCAAAGCCGTCAAACACGGAGTGGAATGCGTGGAGCTTTCCTCCCTCCTCAAAGTGAGGCTTTATCTTGTCTAAAAATTTCCTTAATGCTTTCAAAACGTCTTGAATTTATTATGTTTCTTAAATCAAGTTTCCATTAAATTTTTTGCGGCTATTCCAGCTCTTTGCGGAGGTATTCAAGTCCTTCCGCCACAATTTTTTGCAATTCCAGTTTGGAGGTGTCGGCGTATTCCGCAAGTGCGAAATCTTCCGGTACGACTTCGTAAATGCCGAGTTCTTCCATTTGGTCTATATTCTTTGACAAAATGGCTTTTATCAGGAATTCCGGCAGGATATCCATAGGCATCATTTCGTCGTACTCGCCGGACATTATCATTGCACGGCGACCACCGTTCAGTCTTGCATCTGGTTTGAACAGGCGGCTAAGGAAATGACCGGGGAAAGATGTGCTTACGCTCATTTTCTTTGGTGAGAGTGAAGCCCAACCCATAAATTCCACTTTGTCGTCGCCTTCCGGGATTACGGTAACCTGGCGATAAGGGTAGTGGAGGAAGCCTTCCGGAGTTTCCGTGATGCCTGTAAGCACGTTCCCGGAGATTACGCGTTTGTGGCGTTTTTTCTTTTTGAGTTGTGAATCCAAAATATTGTTGAGGTCTGCACCAATCACCGTTTCCAGATAGTGGGGTTTTTCTATTTCGCTACCTGTGAGAGCCACCACAGCTGTTGCGTCAAATGTGCCGGAAATCACCAGTTTGCCTATGCGAGCGAGTGTGATTGCGTCCAGTGTCCACACCACTTCGCCTTTATTCACGGGAGCAACGTGGTTTATAGCCACGCCGATGTTTCCTGCAGGGTGAGGTCCTTCAATTTCCACCATTTCAGCACCCGGGACAGCCTTAAATCCGCTGCGGCAGGTGAAATATACTTTGCCTTTGGTGAGCATAGAGAGGAGTTTGACACCTGCAGCGAGTTCTTTTTCTTTTCCGTCAAGCAGGAGAGAATAGTCCGGAGCGAGAGGAGCGGAATCAAAGCCGGAAACGAAGATGTCGCGAGGTGCAACATCGTATTTCGGCACTATTCCGTAGGGCAACTGACGCATAAAAACCCATAAACCGCTGTGTGCGAGGAGATTTTTTGCATCTTCCGCATTTTTAACGTTTGTGTCAAATTTTGCGGCTTCATTGCCTTCCGGCTCTAAGATAAACTGCAGGATTTTTCTTCTGTCTCCGCGTACTATTTCTTTCAGCACACCGGAAACAGGGGAAACAACCTTAATATCTTCAAATTTTTTATCGTGAAACAGTGGTTCTCCCGCTTTTACCTTCGTACCTTCTTTCACTTCCGGTTTGGGAGTGATACCAAGGAAATCATCGGGGCATAAAGAAACCCATTGAGGCTGAACTTTACGTTTGACGGCTTTATCTTCAATTCCGCCTGCGATTTTTAAGTCCAAGCCTTTTTTTAACTTAAGTTTTATGGCCATGATATTATAATATTACAATATATGTGCAAAGATACGCAAATTTTGCGTATCTCACATAATTTGCAACATAAAATATGCGGAAATATGTGGAGAAATTTGCTATTCCACTTCTTCAAAGGAAATACCTTTGAGGTCTTTGTCGGAGAGTTTGAGTGCGGACTTGGGGAGAGTCCAGTCAATGTTCAGGGTAGGGTCATCGTAGCGGAGGGTGTGTTCTGCTTGTGGAGCATAGACGTTATCCACTTTGTATTGGAATTGAGCCACGTCGGAAAGCACCACAAAACCGTGTGCACAGCCGCGTGGAATGAAAAACTGCTTGTGGTTCTCATCACTGAGCTCCACTGCTATGTGTTTGCCATAAGTGGGAGAATCTTTGCGTAAATCCACAGCCACGTCAAGAACTTTTCCGCGACTTACGCGTACGTGTTTTGCCTGTGCAAATTCGCCGCCTTGGTAGTGCAAACCGCGCAGAACACCGAATGAAGACATAGACTCATTGTCCTGAACAAAAGTCACTTCGCCCACATTTTTTTTGAATTCTTCCAGCTTGAAAGACTCCATAAAATATCCGCGTGCATCACCAAACACTTTCGGCGTGATAAGCCACGCTCCCTCTAACGGCAATTTTTCAAATTCCATATAACAGCTACTTTTTTCACTTGCAAAGATAACTTATTTTCGCTATGTATGCAATAAAAAAGTTATATTAAACAGATTGAGATGCAAATACGTACCAATTTTTATCGCTCTCTCTACGTTGGATATAACCTTTTTCAACCATACTGCTCAATTGCTTTTTTACAGCCCTTGGAACGATGCCGACCTTTTTTGCGATTTCATCTACTGTAATACCTGGGACACTGTCAATAGCACTTAGTATCAATGCCGATGACGGACTACGAAAAACAACCTTTTGCCCATCGTACCACCATACATTTGGTGATGTTTCAGTTGCAAAATCAATATTATATTTTAATTCGCTTTCAACAAGTTTGGTAAAATAGCTAAGAAACGCAGATATATGATTCAATGAAGCATGTGCTCCTTCGGAAGGATTGCTCCCTACTTTCAAGTCGGTTTGATGTAAAGCTTCAATATACTTTAGTTTATTTCGTGTTCTAACTACAATCATAGGCCAATCGTGTCTTGCCAAAATATAGTTGACAAGCATACGAGCAATACGCCCATTGCCGTCTTCAAACGGGTGTATTCTTATATAGCGGTAGTGGAATAGTGCAGCAAGTTCTATAGGAGAATATTCACCGGACTGTTCCGCTTTGTTATACCAATCAACAAGGTCTGTCATCAATGCCGGGGTTTCTTCCGGTGATGCATATTCAAAGCGGTCTCCATAACGAGTAATTACACTATTTGGACGTGTCTTATATTGTCCGGCATGAATAACATAACTTGTTTGAACACCGGTAGGCAAAGTGTGATATACCGTGTAATCTTCTCGAAGTAACACTTTATGGAGTTGTCTGATGAAATTTTGATTTAATGGGGTTTCTTTCATATTGAGATACTCTCGCATCATTTCAAAACTCACCTGACTCGCTTTCATATCGGCAAAATCTTTCAAATCGCCCTCACCGCTGACTTTGCCCAACAAAAGCAATAATTCTGTCTGCCCGTATGTGAGAGTATTTCCTTCAATATGATTGCTGTTGAAGTTATAATCCACTGTGAAGCGTTGGCTTAGCAGATATTGCTTTCTGGCAGATAGTGGCTGGAGTGCCTGCCATTGGTTATAGAGTATTTCTATCTTTTTCATAACAAATAAACAATTTTGAACGTCTAAGTGTTCACTAAGTGAACGTTTAAAAGTTCGTTTTATTATGAATTAAGCATAGATTTTTATCTTCTTGGACCCGGACCCATACCCGGAGGACCCCAACGACGCTGTGTTTTGGATTCCGGTTCGTTACCTTTGCCAAACGTGTTGAAACGATAGGTGAAGGTGAACATGAAGTAACGGGTGAGGGTGTTGAACTCAACGTCTTCCGTGTAGTTTGCAGCGATAGTACGGTTTATGCTGTTTTGCTGCTTGAGGAGGTCGTATGCTTTCACTGCTATAGTGGCAGCATTTCCCGGGAGGAACTGGTATGAGATAGAAGCGTTCCACATCCAGGATTTAGTGTCGTAGCCTGCGGAGTAACCGCTTGTGGCAGTGTACCTAAGGTCTGTGTTGAGAACAATGCCGAAAGGAGTGTAGTATGTACCGTTAAACATGCCGCCATAGTTGTGAACGGTGGAGCTTTGTGTAGATGAGAGGGAATTGTTTGTGATTTGCACTCGGTAAAGAGGGCGGAGTTCCAGTTCAAGGTTATCCGGGCGGAAAGCGATGCCGAAAGATTCGTGCCAAGAGAAAGAGCGGCTGGTGTTGCGGGCACCGTTGTTAAAGCCCACTTGCTGGTTGAAGTTAGCAAACATCATGTTGTTTATAGTCCACGTTTTGCGGCTGAGCGGCATAGAAAACATGTTCATAAGTCTTGCGGACCAAACGCCGTTCACGTTTTCATACGTTGTGATTTGTCCTGAAGTCTCAGGGTTGTACGTGGTTTTGGAAACGATGCTGTTTTGTGCCATTGTGGCGTCGAACATCACCATGAGTGAACGCTGAGTCTCGCTGTTAAAGTCTTGGTAACGAGCCATGATGCTGTGAGTGAAAGTAGGGTCGAGGTTCGGGTTACCTACAATAATCTTCAGCGGGTCTGTTTTGTCTTCCACGGGTTGCAACTGTGAGAGCGTTGGTTGTGAGCTGCGACCGCGGTAGAAAATGTTCATGGAGCGAGTTTTGGTGAATTTGAATCTTGCACGGACAAATGGTGCCCAGTTCCATACCCACCTTGTAGGGATAGTTCTTTCCGTCATCACCAGGTCCTCTGAGCTGGACATTTGCGGAACAAGGGAGAATCCGGCGTCAAGGTTAAAAATTTTGCCTACTTTCTTGTAACCGATACGGATGTCTTGGTTGAAATATTTGTTGCGGAAACGGTCGCTGAGTGTGTCGTTATAAGAAAGAATGTCGTAGTCAATGACAGGCATACCGAGTTCGTCGTATGTTACAGGGTGGTCATAGACGTCTTTGTCTGCGTTGTTCCAGCGGTACTGCAAGCGGTAAGCAAAGGTGAGGAAGTTGCCGTTTTTAGGATTTCCGAGAGGTTCCGTCCAGGTGATACGAGACATCAACGTATTGTTCCAAGTGTGATTGTCAAGGTATTGGTCATAGACATCAATGGAGTCTAAAAGCCAGAATCTGTTCATGGAATAGCTATTTTCATCTTCGCGGACGTTGCTGAGCTGATATCTGAACTGCAAAGAGAGAGAACGACCCGGGCGAGAGCGGAATTTGTGGTTGAAAATACCTTCACCGGACATTTCAAAAGATTTTCCGTGAGAGTCTCCTGTGTTTTGAGATTCGGCAGCGAGTTCGTAAGGATTCGTGCGGTCACGGAGATAAGCGAAGTTTTGTGAAGTTTCGTCGGTCCAAGAGTCGTTTGTGTTGTAAGAGAAACGAGGACGGAAATCAAAGGAGTTCAAGGAGTCCGGATTCCACTGCACGCGGAAGTCGCCTCGGATGTTGTGCCCTTTGTCCGTAGCATTGCTGAGTGCGCTCTGAGTGGGGAACGAGTCAGCGAAGTTATACATACGTTCAAGGCGTTTGTATGTGTCACGGTCTGTGTGTGAGTACATTACGTCACCACCCACGCGGAGAATTTCTTCCTTTCCCACATTGAAGTTTACACCGAAAGTCTGTGAGTTGTTAATACCCTCGTTGCCTCCGAATCGGCGGAAACGACTACCGTTGCCGTCGGTAAATCCGAGGTCGTTTGTATTGTTTGCAGAACCGATAAACGTTATTTGGTTATCGTTCCAGAAACGGTTTACGTTGTACGTTATTTGGTAGCGGTCGTCTGTACCATAGCCTGCTTCCGCAGTGCCGAACCAACCGTTTTTCATACCTTTCTTTACGGTGAGGTTTATCACTGTTTCATCTTCTCCGTCGTCAACACCCGTCATACGAGCCAAGTCGCTCTTGCGGTCAACTATTTGGAGTTTGTCCACCATGCTCACAGGCAGGTTTTTAGATGCTACTTTAGGGTCGTCGCTGAAAAACTCCTTGCCGTCAACGAGGATTTTTGTTACGGTCTTGCCGTTTGCGGTGATTTTGCCTTCGGAATCCACTTCCACGCCCGGGAGACGCTTGAGGAGGTCTTCCACCACGGCACTTGGCTGGGTTTTATATGAATCCGCATTAAATTCCACGGTGTCTTCCATCACCTTGATTGGCGTTTTGATGGCGGTCACTGTGGCTTCTTTGAGCATATATGATGATTCGTAGAGAGTGATAGTGTCAACTTTGAGACTTTTGCCCGCAATTTCTATGTTTTGGAAGTGCTTTTGGTAGCCCACATAGTCGCATTGCAGGATATATTTTCCGGACTTGATGCCGGATAGAGTAAATGCACCGTTTATGTCTGCTGCACCGCCTTTTACGTAAGAACTGTCACGCTGAGCAAGAACTCTTACGTCTGCTTCCGGTAGCGGTTCACCGGTGTTGTCTATAATCACACCGGAAACATTGTAGGCTTTTGCGGAAATTGAAAATGCGAATAATATGATGAGGAGCGAAAGTCTTGTAAAATTGAATCTTAGCATAATGTTCTTATTTTTTTGTACCAACCTTTAGACCTCTTGAAAGGCGGAATGTAAAAATGAAGTGTGTTAAAAAATGTGATAAGAATAAGGATTTAAGCCTTCTCTAAAATCTTGGGCAGAGGAGAAAGTGAGGGCACATTTTTGTCTGCTGCAACTTTTTTCAGAGCATTTTCTGCGTCCTCTTTAGTATCGAAAGAGCAAGCGGAAACGTAGTATTGCGTTTTTCCGTCGCGAACAACCACAGCATTTTCGTATCCGTTTTCCGCAAGGCGGTTTCTGAGTGCTTTGGCGTTGAAAAGTTGCTTGAACTGTCCTACGATTACCATGTATTTTTTTACGTCTTCTCTTTTTCCTCCACATTTTTCTTCAAAGGTGACGTATTCCGTCCATTGCACGTTTTCCTCGTCAAGAGCAGCCTCATCAGGCACGTCTTGAGTCTTGTTTTTTGTGGCAAGTTCGTAGGCTGCACGGTAGTTTTCTTCAGATGTTTTGCATGCGGGCAGGAAGAGCACTGCCAGGAGTATGAGAATCGTGTATTTTTTCATTTTAATTGAATTTTAGTTGTTGCTGATTTTACCTTTTCCCAGTTCTATCACCTCCAAATCCGTGATATTGCCGCTATCCAGTGTCAGGCGGACAAGTGTACGCACTTTTTGCCATCCCTGATAACCTGCAGCACCGGGGTTCACGTGGAGCAAGTCCAGTTTATGGTCCGCCTTTACTTTCAAGATATGAGAATGACCGGAAATGAAGAGTTTTATCTTGTTTTCAGCGAGGATTTTTTCCAGTCCCGGGGCATATTTGCCTGGATATCCGCCTATGTGGGTCATAAGCACGCGTACACCTTCCACTTCAAAGATTTCCAGCTCTTTGCAGCGGCGGCAAACCTGTCCGTGGTCGATATTTCCGGAAACGGCACGCACTGTAGGTGCTATTCCTTCCAGGAATTCAATCACGCTGATATCTCCCACGTCACCGGCATGCCAAATCTCGTCACACTCTGCAAAATGCAGGGCGTAGCGTTCGTCTTGGCAGCTGTGAGTGTCTGAAAGTATTCCTATTCGCTTCATTTATTGATAATTTGATTGCAAAGTTACAAATAATAATGTGTTACTTAGCACAAAAAATGTTAAGAGGACACTTCTTGCCGGAAATGTCCTCTTATTTTGGTTTGAAAGAGTGTTTTAGAGTAACTATTCAGCTATCCGAAAGCATTACATAACTGCTATTGAAAAGCCA